>LUYY01000173.1 GCA_001603415.1 Bacteroidales bacterium Bact_07
TATATATCTCATCAATTGCTTTTTTGTCATCAATTATCTCTATCATTTCATCCTTGTTAAGAATCTTAAGAATAAAAAAGGAATCAATGTCGATGTTTAATCTCAAATACTGATAGAATCTTTGGTTTTCAAGTTCAAAGCCCATTGATTTTCCAAACTCCTTCAATCTTTTTTCCAATTCTTCTTTTGTAAGTTTAGCCATACCTTTTTGTATTTCAAAACAGAATCTAAGTTAATTGATAATTCCGATACTTGCAAGTGTGATTATCATATACTCCTTGATTTCATTTGATAACAGAGGGTTAACAGTACATAATCCCTAAGCAGTGATTCATTAGCAGGTTGGTTATAGATATGAAAAAAGCGCCTAAAGGCGCTGTTAATATATAAAACCAAAAAAATGATTATGGTTTAGTATCATTAATTGCTACTCATCGTTGCTATTCAGCAAGCCGATATAGTATAATAGTGTAGCTAATGAGCCAAGTGCTGCTACAACGTAAGTAAGTGCAGCCCATTTAAGGGCATCGCGGGCGTACAGAGCGCCCTCGCCATAGGTTAATCCCGATGAGTTGAGCCATGCAAGCGCTCTGCGTGAGGCATCCATTTCAACTGGGAGGGTAATAATGCTGAAAAGGGTTGTTAACCCGAGCATGATAACACCAATAAGCAAAATGCTTGGCATGGTCTGGAGAAGAATTACACCCGCAAGCAGAACCCACTGAACCCAGCGTGAGGCAACACTCACAACTGGAACAAGAGCCGAGCGCATTTGTAAAAACGCATAGCTTTGGGCATGCTGAATGGCATGTCCACATTCATGGGCTGCAACGGCTGCTGCGGCAATGCTTCGCCCGTGGTAAACATCGGGGCTGAGGTTTACGGTTTTGTTTGCCGGATTGTAGTGGTCAGTAAGCTCACCATCAACCGATATCACCTTAACATCGTAAATGCCGTGGTTGTGGAGCATTAGCTCTGCAACCTCCTTACCGGTGAGCCCTCGGGGGAGTGCTATGCGCGAGTAGCGCGCAAACTTCGATCTAAGTTGCATGGATACCATGAAACTTAGTACGAAAAAGATAATCATTATCAAGTAGATTCCCATATCGAGTAACTTATTTAAAAAAACGATTAAAGGTTACGGTTCACATAGTATGCATTTGCCTGTGCCACAGGGGTCACCTCTAAATCGTTTATACATACATGCGGTGGGCGAGTAAGAACAAAGTGAATAGCATCGGCAATATCTTCGGCAAATAGCGGGGTAAGTCCTGCGTAGGTGTTTTTGGCTTTCTCGCTATCGCCTTTAAAACGAACGATGGAAAATTCAGTTTCGAGCAAACCAGGACGAATTTCGGTAACCTTGATGTTGTGCTTGAGCATATCCTGCCTCATTCCCTGCGATAGTGCGTGCATGGCATGCTTGGAGGCACAGTAAACATTCCCGTTTTCGTAAACCTGAGTTCCGGCAATGGAACCAATATTTACAATATGTCCTTTGCCTCGTTCAATCATAATGGGGGCAACCTTACGGGTGATGTAGAGAACACCTTTAATATTGGTATCAATCATTTGCTCCCAGTCGTCAATCACTCCGTCCTGAATATGGTTTAGGCCAACTGCCAAGCCTGCATTGTTAACCAATACATCAATCTTTCGCCATCGCTCAGGTAGCGAATCGATAGCATTGTTTACCTCATCTAACTTCCGAATATCAAAGTTCAGGATATGAACGTCTTTTTTGTACTTGACCTCAATCTCTTTTTTTAGCTCCTCTAGCCTTTCAAGCCTCCGGCCTGTAATTATAAGGTTAAACTCATCCATGGCAAGCCTAACGGCAGTGGCTCGTCCAATACCTGATGTTGCTCCGGTAATTAATGCAATTCTCATGGTATCAATATTATAAGTAAATGAAATGAAATCTATTTATAATTCAAAATTAGGGTTTATGTCTGGAATTGCACAATGGCTTAAGGTTTTTTAAAGCTTTTTTGGTAAAACATCGATAATAAATGTTTAACTGCTATTTTTTCGATTTCAGCTTACGTTACTTGAGTTAATGTTCGTATTTTTGGCAGGAAATTTATAAAGTAGAAAAATAAGAAAGCTATGCCAAACCGAACAGTTACCGTTGAAACCGCCCGCGAGCTAGGGCTTCTTCCTGAAGAGTTTGAAATGATTAAGAACTACTTAGGACGTACCCCAAACTTCACTGAGTTAAGTATTTACTCGGTAATGTGGTCGGAGCACGCATCGTATAAGAATTCCATTAAGTGGCTAAAAACATTACCCCGTAAAGGTTCCGCCATACTGGCTGAGGCCGGAACGGAGAACGCAGGTTTGGTTGATATTGGCAATGGCTTGGCTTGCGCCTTTAAGATAGAGTCGCACAATCACCCTTGCGCTGTTGAGCCATACCAAGGCGCAGCAACCGGTGTGGGGGGTATTAATCGCGACATATTTACCATGGGCGCCCGTCCCATCGCTCAGTTAAACTCGCTTAGGTTTGGCAACCTTAAACTGGATCGCACCCGTTGGTTGATTAAAGGTGTAGTGAAGGGTATTGGCGATTATGGCAACGCCTTTGGGATTCCGGTTTTAGCCGGTGAGGTTTTCTTTGACGATTCGTTCAACATGAACCCTCTGGTAAATGCCATGTCGGTTGGGTTAGTTGAGAAAGATAAGGTTGTTTCGGCTACCTCAAAGGGAAAAGGAAATCCGGTTTACATTGTTGGCTCAGCCACCGGAAAGGATGGAATTCATGGGGCAACATTTGCCTCGGCCAATATAACCGAAGATTCAGCCGAGGATATTCCATCAATTCAGGTAGGTGACCCGTTTCAGGAGAAAATCCTGCTTGAGGCAACCCTGGAGGTAATTCGAACAGGGGCACTCGTTGGTATGCAGGATATGGGGGCTGCCGGTATTATTTGTTCAACATCGGAAATGTCCGAAAAGGGTGGACATGGCATGCGAATCGATTTGGATAAGGTGCCTCTGAGGCAAAAAAACATGGAGGCATGGGAAATCCTGTTATCCGAGTCACAGGAGCGAATGCTCATGGTGGTTCAGAAGGGTCGCGAGGCCGATGTTGAGGCAGTTCTCAACAAGTGGGATATCAGTTACGCCATTATAGGTGAAGTTACTGAGGGCGATACCCTAGAATTTCACTACCATGGCGAGCTTGTCGCTAAGGTTCCCGCATCATCATTAGTGCTTGGTGGGGGTGCGCCGGTTTATGACCGGGAATACCGTGAGCCTGCCTACTACAAGGAATATAAAAAGTTTGATATTAATAAGGTGCCTGAGCCTACCGATTTGATTGAAGTAGCCCGGTTTCTTGTTGCTCACCCCAACATCGCCAGCAAGCGATGGGTTTACGAGCAATACGATACCATGATTGGCACAGGAAACATGACCACTAACTTCCCTTCCGATGCTGGAGTATATAACCTTAAGGGAACCAATAAGGCCCTGGTGATGACGGTTGATTGCAATTCGCGATACGTTATGGCTGACCCCATGATTGGAGCAATGATTGCTGTATCTGAAGCGGCCCGAAATATCTCATGTACAGGGGCCAAGCCCTTGGCGATTACTAACTGCTTGAACTTTGGAAATCCCTATAACCCTGAGGTTTACTGGCAATTTGTGCAAGCCGTTAAGGGAATGGGTGCTGCCTGCGAAAAATTCGATACTCCCGTAACCGGTGGTAATGTTAGTTTTTACAACCAAGCCTCGATTGGTGGCAAGGAAGAGGCTGTTTTTCCTACCCCAACCATAGGTATGATTGGTCTGCTTGACAATAAGAATCACCATACAACTCTTGCTTTCAAGGAGAAAGGTCATATGATTTACCTGATTGGTAAATCGGTGAACGATATTGCTTCGTCCGAATACCTTTACAGCTACCATGGGATTAAGGCATCGCCTGCACCATATTTTAACCTTGAGGAGGAGTTTGAGGTGCAGCGTGTTGTTCGGGAACTTATTGCTCGTAACCTGATTCAATCGGCGCACGATGTTTCCGATGGCGGTCTCTTCATTGCGCTTCTCGAAAGCGCCATGCCCCGCAATTTAGGCTTCGATATCACTACCGATGCTGAAATTCGAACCGATGCCTTCCTATTCGGTGAGGCCCAAGGACGGATTGTTGTTTCTGTATCTCCTTCGCGCGAAACACAATTTATCGACTTTATGGTGGCTAGCAAGGTACCATTTTCCACTTTAGGCCATGTTACCAAGTCCGAAATTCGAATTGATGATGTATCGTATGGCTTTGTAGCCGATTTGAAAAAAGTTTATGACACATCGCTTGAGCAGTTGATAAATGGGTAGCAATCAGAAACCTATTGTCGATAAAAGCACCAGCAGCGTTGCGGCTATGTTCAACAGCATTGCCCCAAGTTACGATTTTCTGAACCATTTGCTTAGCCTTGGAATCGATAAGCTTTGGAGACGTCGCCTTGTTAAAAGGTTACTGCGTGCCAACCCCCAAAACGTTTTGGATGTGGCAACCGGTACTGCCGACCTTGCCTTGGCATTAGCTAAAAGTTCACCCTACGTTAAGGTTGTAGGTATCGATATCTCTGAATCGATGCTTGCCATTGGTATGGTAAAGGTGAAAAAGCGTAAACTTGACAATCGTATAGCATTAAAAAAGGCTTCGGCCTTGTGCATTCCCTATGCCGATAATCATTTCAATGCAGCCATGGTGGCTTTTGGAGTTCGTAATTTCGAGGATTTATCGCAGGGGCTGAAAGAGATTTGTCGCGTACTTAAACCTGGTGGCGAATTGGCAGTGCTTGAGTTCTCAATGCCACACCACTGGCCTTTTAATGCATTATACCGATTTTACTTTCTGAAATTTCTACCTTGGATAGGAGGTAAAGTATCGGGCAATCGGCTGGCATATACCTATCTCCCAGAGTCGGTGCTTACATTCCCACAGGGTGAAACTTTTGCTCAAATTCTGAAATCATGCGGATTTAATGATGTGGAAATCAGGGGTCAAACCTTTGGAATAGCCACCTTATATATTGCGAAAAAGATTAATCAATAATATTTAAGGCCTTTTACCGTTTAAACTATTTGTTACTAAAACTATTAAGTTCGCCTTGAAACGTTTTGTTGTATTTCTGTTACTTTGCCTTCTGGTGGTTGGTAGTTTGTTTGGCCAATACAAACGACCCATCCTGCTTAATGACCCCGACTACGATGTAGGGAAACCTCTTAGGTTTGGTTTCTCTATAGGCGTTAACGTTATGGACTTTGATGCAAAAAACCGAACCACTCAGTTCAATGCCGATGGAACAAAGTATTTTGCCGAGGTAACACATATTTCAGCAGGCCTTAACGTAAATGCCATTGGCGACCTACGTGTAACCCGCGATATTCATCTTCGTTTTCTTCCCGGCTACTCATTTGGCCAACGCGATGTTGATTTTTTCAGGGTTGAACCCGATAGCACTGTGTCGCTGGCAACAACCATGAAGATGGAATCAAACTTTATCGATTTACCGGTTGGTATTAAATTTCTTTCGGAGCGTAACAGCAATGTTCGGCCATACCTTTACCTTGGCACCGACTTAAGGGTCGATTTGGCTGCATACAAACGCCTAAAAGTGGAAAAGGGTGTTCTGTTAAGGTTACAAAAGTTCGACTACTACTATGAGATTGGCTTTGGTATCGATTTCTTCCTTCAGTACTTTAAGTTTTCGGCCGAAATCAAATGGTCAGCCGGAATACTCAACATGCTATCTGGCGATTACGTTGATGAGGGGAAAATGTACCACGACGCTTTAGGTAGCTTAAGGTCAAAGTTTCTAATCGTTTCGTTCCATTTCGAGTAGTTTTTCAACCTTTCACCTTCATTTATGTTTATGCATTCATAATTTTTTGCAATGCCACAGGAATTATCTATTGTTCTCAGGCCCGATGAGGCGGCAAATGATTCAGCAGTCCTCAGGGCTATAGCCCGAAAGCTCGACATAACAACCGATGCCATAGGTCATTACTATATCACCCGAAAATCCATTGATGCCCGCAAGGGCAAGGTTTTGGTTAACCTTGGTGTAAAAGTGTTTATTGGCGATGAAGAGGTCACCGAGGATCGGCCTGTTTTCAGCTATCGTGATGTTCGGCTTGCAACACCAATTATTATTGTAGGGGCTGGGCCTGCCGGTTTATTTGCAGCACTAAGGTTAATTGAACTTGGCTTTAAGCCCATTTTAATTGAACGTGGTAAATCGGTAAGCGATCGTAAACGCGATATCGCTATGTTAAACCGCGAGCATCAACTTAATCCCGATTCAAACTATGCCTTTGGCGAGGGTGGTGCAGGTACATTTTCCGATGGTAAACTATACACCCGTTCAAAGAAACGTGGCGATTTCAAGCGAATTCTTTATGCTCTGGTTGACCATGGTGCCGATCCGGCCATACTATACGAGGCGCATCCCCACATAGGTACTAACAAGTTACCCGGAATCATTACTCGAATTAGGGAAACCATTCTTCAGCATGGAGGAGAGGTTATTTTTAACAGTAGGGTTTCGGAATTAATAATAGAAGCTGGGCGAGCTGTTGGTGTTAAACTTGCCGATGGGCAAGGTTTACATGGGAAAGCAGTAATTCTTGCTACAGGGCATTCGGCCCGCGATATATACCAGATGCTACACAACCAGGGCATTGTTTTGGAAGCCAAGCCTTTTGCCATGGGGGTAAGGGTAGAGCATCCGCAAGTGCTAATCGATTCTATTCAGTACCATGGTATTCCCCGGAGCGAATACTTACCTGCTGCTGCATACTCGTTAGTACACCAGGTGGAGGGTAGGGGCGTTTACTCGTTCTGCATGTGTCCTGGAGGTTTTATTGTCCCTGCGGCTACCGGAACCGATGAGGTGGTTGTAAACGGCATGTCGCCTTCCAATCGCAATTCCCGTTGGGCAAACTCTGGCATTGTGGTTGAAATTCGTTTGGACGATTTGGGGGATTATGCACAGCATGGAGTTTTTGCAGGGCTTGAGTTTCAGGCAGAACTGGAACACCTTGCTAAGCAACACGGTGGTTATGGGGTACAAGCCCCAGCCCAACGCCTATCCGATTTTGTTGAGGGGCGATTTTCCACAAATCTTCCGCCATGCTCGTACCATCCGGGCTTAAACTCGTCGGAGATGCATCTTTGGCTGCCCGCCCACATTGGTATGCGCCTTAGGGAGGGATTTAAGGCATTCGGAAGTAAGATGAAGGGATTCCTAACTAACGAGGCGGTTATTCTTGGCGTAGAATCGCGGACATCATCGCCTATTCGCATACCCCGCAACCCCGATACTCTTCAGCATATTCAAGTTCATGGACTTTTCCCTTCAGGCGAAGGAGCAGGCTATGCCGGAGGCATAGTTTCATCGGCCCTTGATGGGAGCATTGTTGCCGATGCAGTTGCTCAGTACGTAAGGTAATGAAAATGTATAAACGTATTGGCTTTACTCTGGTTTCTGCCGTTACTAAGAAGATAGGTTTAGGAAGTTGAATGTCCCATAAATTCCGACAGTATAATTGCCGTGGCCATTGCTACATTTAGCGATTCGACTATTTTACGCCCTTTGGCAAATGTTGGAATGTGAATGCGGTGCGTAATGAGTTTATCAACTTCAGGACTAATACCATTTCCTTCGTTTCCCATTACAATTATTCCAGTTTGTCCCTTTTTGTAGCTGTAGATGTTTTCACCAGCCATACATGCCCCAACAATGGGGCATTTGTTTTGTTGTTTCAGCCAGGCAACCAAATCGGTATAATGAATTTTTACATGGGCTATAGCACCCATGGTTGCCTGAATGGCTTTGGGAGCAAAGGCATCGGTGCAACCTCGGGAACAAACAATATGGTCGATTCCAAACCAATCGGCTAACCTGATTATTGTTCCCATATTGCCCGGGTCTTGAATGGTATCGAGAGCAAGAACTAACTCATTACAAGGGTCAACTGACAAGGGAGACGAAGGGTACTTAACCACTGCAAGCACAGGACTTGGTGTAACAAGTCCGCTTATTCGTTCCATGTCCGATTGACTTATCAGGGTTACGGGGCAATTAACTTTAGGGTTTATTAATGGTTCGGTATGGAAAATCTCTACAATTTCGAATTTACTATTAAGGAGTTCTTCAACCAGCTTTTGCCCTTCGGCTACAAAAAGCCCAAGTTCATTCCTAAACTTTTTCTGTTGAAGCGATTTAACCCTTTTAATGGTATTTTTTGTCAACATTTACCTTATTTTTTTTGACAAATTAAAGCATTTTTGAATTATTATTTTGATTTACATAAAAGAACCGAAAAGTACAATATTTTGGCCCTGGATTTGATAAATTTGGTCATAATTCAGAA
>LUYY01000174.1 GCA_001603415.1 Bacteroidales bacterium Bact_07
AAATACTGGTATTTCAGGCTAAAAGCCGATAAAAAATCATTATTTGATATTAGCATAAACGAAATTGCCCAAGTTGTAATTTCCTGTTTGATAGTTAGCATTATAATGCTGATTCCAAAAGTATTTGGATTTACCCCTAATGAAAACATGTTTTATGAAAGGAACTTAGCATTAACGGCCATTTTTGGTGTTACCCTATTCACGTTAATCAACAAAAAACATAATTTGAAAAGTGTTTTATTCATCATTATGCTATTTATTGTTTTTGCAATATATGTAAATGTTATTTTGGTCAATACTGGTAATTCAAGCATTCTGGTATATATACATTTACCAATACTTGCATGGTTTGTGTATGGTATTGTTTTTATCGGATTCAAATTAAGCAATTACGAAAAACAAATTGAATTTATAAAGTATAATGGCGACTTGGCTGTTTTGTATGGCATATTTGCCATAGCGGGAATAATTCTAACAGCTTTTACTATTGGACTATTCAGTGCCGTTGGCATAAATGTAGAAAAATTTTATATCGAACTAATTGTAATTCCTGGGGTTGTTTCTGTTCCAATAATATGTTCATTCCTTATTCAAAAATTCGAATATCTATCAAATAGAATTGCACCAATTATTGCCAACATATTCAGCCCTTTGATACTAATCACGCTCTTAATTTACCTTATCACCATATTGGTAAAAGGGAGTAATCCCTTTATTGATAGAGATTTTCTAATTGTTTTTAACGCAATGCTTCTGGGGGTTATGGCATTAATTATTTTTTCACTTTCGGAGCGTCCTGAAAAATCTACCAGTAAGTATTATTCACTAATTTTCTTTTCCCTCTCTGCTATTGCGTTAGTAATAAATATCATAGCCCTATCGGCTATACTTTTTAGAATCACAGAGTATGGTATAACCCCAAACCGTATGGCAGTGCTGGGTTCAAATCTTCTTTTTTTCACACATCTCATTCTCATAGGATTTAATTTAGTAAAAGTTTTACAAAAAAGACAAGACTTAAATGCCATTGAGCAAGTAACTGCAAAATTTTTACCTTACTATAGTATCTGGTTAGTATTTGTGGTTTTCATCTTACCAATTATTTTCAACTTCAGATGAAAGATTTTGAATAGGAAAGAAAATAACAATATTTAACTAATCCGTTAATTCAAAAACAAATAATTTAGCACGAATATTAAAATTAAAAAACATGAAACGGATAGCTACTACTTTAATCATGCTATTTGCTGCAGCAGGTTTGTATGCGCAAATTTTTATTGGTGGTAATATTGGTTTTAGCACTACCGGTGGGAAAATTGAAAACGGCAATACTTCCGTTGATAAGGTTACTCAAACCAACTTTTCAATAGCCCCCAAGGCAGGCATTTTTCTGTCGGAGAAATTAGCTGTTGGAGCCATGCTAGGCTTTAACCTACAAAATGAAAAAACTCCCGGCAACCCCGATGTGATTGATCGTACCACCACAATCGGATTAACACCATTTGCCCGCTACTACGCCATCACTTTCAATAAATTATCGGTTTTTGCACAGGGCAACCTGGGCTTATCGTATGGTGTTGAAAAGCACAAGGTGGGCTCAACTACTACTACCGGCCCCAAAACTACAACCATAGGTTTAGCAGCCTTCCCAGGCATTTCCTATAAATTAACCGACAAAGTTGACCTTGAAGCAGTAATTGGTGGTTTTAACTTCAACTTTAACCGCGTTTCGGTTAAAAACAACAATACAACAAACATTACCAATACCTTTGGCATTGGTGCTAACCTCGATGCCATTGCAACTACTGGATTTATTACAATCGGTGCTATTGTTAAACTTTAATGTTGAAACAGAAAATATATGAAGGGACGTTACCGCGTCCCTTTTTCTTTTTCTGCCTTTTTATTATTTTTCCTATACTCCTTGCAAACCGTGGTTAGGCCACATTCGGAGCACTTTGGCTTTCGAGCTGTGCAAACATAACGTCCGTGTAGAATTAGCCAGTGATGGGCTTTGGGGATTAACTCCTGTGGAAAATTGTCCATTAACTGCAACTCAACTGCCAATGGCGTTTTGGCATTGCTTACCAAACCTATTCTGTTTGCAACCCGGAACACATGCGTATCAACTGCCATGGCTGGTTTATCGAACACTACCGATGCAATAACATTGGCCGTTTTTCGGCCTACACCCGGAAGGCGTTGCAAAAGATTGATATCCGAAGGTACTTCACCGTTAAATTCCATTATTAAAGCCTTAGCCATTCCCAGTAGGTTTTTGGCTTTATTGTTAGGGTAAGAACAACTTTTAATCAACTCGTAAATGTCTTCAACAGTGGCATTCGCCAAACTTTTAGCGTCGGGAAAGTGTTTGAAAAAGTTAGGGGTTATTTGGTTTACACGCTTATCGGTGCATTGCGCGCTAAGTATGACTGCCACAAGCAATTCGTATGGATTGGAGTAATGCAATTCGGTTTCGGCTATGGGACGGGTTTTCTCAAAATACTCGATTACAAAACGATATAATTCCTTTTTTGAATTCATCTTATTTCTCTTTAACCCCAAAGTTAGATTAAATTGATTAAACCTATTTTGTTTCCACCGGCTAAACTCCTCTTAAAATATTTCTGCCTCCCCATTTTTATCAGCCTATTTGAATTTGTCAATTCCGGAAATTCCGGTTTAACTGTTCACTTTCCACTATTCCTCTAACTTCCTTTAAGTTACTCTAACTCCATCACATTCTGCACTATTCCGATTCATTCCGATTCATTCCGATTCATTCCTCTAAAATCTTACTGCCTCCCCATTTTTATCAGCCTATTTGAATTTGTCAATTCATAACACTTCGGTTTAAGCAAATGTTGCACAAATTGCTAACTTTGCAATTCTGAAAAACCCAAAAACATTGGCATTAATTTACCTACAGGCCGAAAATATTTATAAATCGTTTGGCGATTTGGAGGTATTGAGCGATATCTCGCTTAGCTTATTCCAAAACCAACGCACAGCCCTAGTTGCTCGAAATGGTTCGGGGAAAAGCACATTGCTTAATATTCTTGCCGGTTACGACACCCCCGACTCAGGCAGAGTTACATTGCGTAACAACATTAGTGTAGGCTATCTACCTCAGGAACCCAAACTCGATTTAACAAAATCGGTTTTGGAAAATGTTTTTAATTCCGATGATGCCATTTCGATTGCTATTCGCAATTACGAGGTTGCCATACAGTCGACCGATAAAAAGGCATTGCAACATGCCATTGACGAGATGGACAGGCTTAACATTTGGGATAGGGAGCAAAAGGCAAAGCAAATCCTGTCGGTACTGCAATTGTCGGAATTCAACCTACCGGTTGAGTATTTATCGGGCGGTCAACGCAAGCGAGTTGCGCTTGCTGCGGTGCTGATAAGTAACCCCGACCTACTTATCCTCGATGAACCCACTAACCACCTTGACCTCGAGATGGTGGAATGGCTGGAAGATTTCCTTACACGGTCACAAAAAACATTGCTGATGGTTACCCACGACAGGTATTTTCTCGACCGCGTTTGCACTGATATTATTGAGATAGATCAAAAGCAGGTTTATACATACAGCGGAAACTACTCTTATTTTATTGAGAAGCGCGATGAGCGCATTAGGGCAAAGCTGGCAGAAATTGACAGAGCAAGCAATTTACTCCGACGGGAAACGGAATGGATGCGCCGCATGCCACAGGCCCGTGGAACTAAAGCCAAGTATCGCATCGACGCTTTTTACAAGCTCCGCGAAACGGCTCAACAAAACATCCACTCCAATGATGTTGAAATAGGTGTGAGTGCCTCACGACTGGGCAAAAAGATTATGGAGGTCAAAGGGCTTTCGAAAAGTTTCGATAGCAAGGTAATCCTAAAAGATTTCAGCTACACCTTTAACCGCTTTGAACGGCTTGGGATTGTGGGAGCCAATGGCACAGGCAAAACCACATTCCTTAACCTGATTACGGGAACACTCCCACCCGATTCCGGTGTAATTGATCCCGGAGCAACCCTCAAAATTGCCTACTACCGTCAAGGAGGGATGGATATCTCGGAAGATGCCAAAGTTATTGATGTGGTGAGGGAAATTGCCGAGGTAATTACACTTGCCAACGGCAAAACCATTACTGCATCGCAGTTTCTGAACAATTTCCTTTTTACACCCGATAAGCAGCACACCTTGGTTCGCAAACTTAGCGGGGGCGAAAAGCGTAGGCTTTACTTGCTTACAGTTCTCATGCAAAACCCTAACTTTTTAATACTCGACGAGCCAACCAACGACCTCGATATTTTTACGCTCAATGTTTTAGAGGATTATCTGATTAACTTTCCTGGCGTAGTAGTTGTGGTGTCGCACGACCGCTATTTCATGGATAAATTGGTTGATGGCCTGCTGATTTTTGAAGGGGATGGCGAAGTGAGCGGTTTCCCTGGAAACTATACCGAATATCGCCAATGGTTGAAAGAGCAAGAGAAAAAAAACCAAAACGAAATACCACAAAGGATTAGAGCTGAAAGTAAACCATCACCACCTGAAAGGAAAAGGAATAAATTAACCTACTCCCAAAAGAAAGAGTTGGAACAGCTCACCATTGAGATAGCTCAGCTCGAAAAGGAAAAGAAAGAGATTGAAGACTTGCTCAACAGCGGACAACTGAGCGCTAAAGAGCTAACGGAAAAGTCAACCCGATTCAGCGAAATAACAAAGTTGCTCGAGGATAAGGAAATGCGTTGGTTGGAATTAAGCGAGATTGGTGAATAGCAACCTCAATCCTCTAATTCGAATCGTAAAACCTTTTGGGTTTCATCATCAACCCTAAACCTATTGTCGATTCGGTGACCAATTACCCAAACAATTTCGTTGGCCGAGGTTAAAACAAAAACCTTTCCCTTATCGGCAAGGGGCAACTTGATATCAACCAAGAAATCGCTAATTTTTTTAAACCCAGTCATTCCGAAAGGAATAAACCGGTCGCCTGGTTGCCATGGCCTTATGGAAAGCGGAAACTCAATTTTTGCAAAATCGAGGTTTGCCACTTTTGGATCTTTCTCCAGGGGGAAGCCCTTGGAATAATCATTTAAAGTGATATTTAATTTTATGGGG
>LUYY01000018.1 GCA_001603415.1 Bacteroidales bacterium Bact_07
AACGTTCCACCCCCGACCCATTCTCGGGTCTGGCTTTTATGCCACTGCTTACGTCATTCTTTGCTGGTTGAAGAATATCATTAAAAAGAGATGCTTCGACTGAGTCTATCCCGATATATCGGGAACTCAGCATGACAAGAGACAAGCGGTGCAACCAACAACCATCAACCATCAACGAACAACTAACTCATCTGCGTCATCAGCGTTCCATTTCAATTCACGAACAACTAAACCATCTGCGTCATCAGCGTTCCATTCCAATTCACGAACAACCATCAACAATCAACGAAAAACTAAACGACATCTTGTTATTTTCGGACAAATTATGTATATTTTAAATTTAAAAACATAGTATAAAATTCAGAAAAACAATAACATGAACAGTTTGGATTAAATTTTGTAAAATAATTAAGTTGAAATGTACCTAAAATATGAAACGAATTTTACTGGTAAGTGTCCTTGCCCTGCTGGCTGTTTTTGCTGCGGAGGCACAAAGCGTTAACGATTTCCGAACAGTTGCCGATGGCAATTGGAGCACCCTTGCTAGTTGGGAACGCTACGACGGTAGCGCCTGGGTAGCTGCAACTTACTACCCCGGCAATGGTGCAACCAATGAGGTTAACGTTGGCAACAACATAACCCTCGACGTTTCGGTTACCATTCCTAAGCTTACCATAACAGGTACACTTAATGGTTCAGGAAACTTTACCCTTACCACAACTGGCGACTTGACCTGTATAGGATCCCTTAGCTGGACTAACAATGCCGGTGGTGCAATAACGGTTCAGGGTAATCTGCTTATTAGTGGTTCATTTAGCATTTTTAACCGTAACCTTACAGTAAACGGAACAACTACCCTAAATGGCAATGGCTCTTTTACCGATGGTAGCGATACCGGAACCAACCAGTTCTCTGGAACTGTTACGCTAAACGATGCCTCTGCATTTACCTCGAGTGCAGTTACAACTAATGGAAGTTTAAATTTTGGGGCAAACATTACACATAGCTCCACAGGAATTATACAGATTGGAACCGCTTCAATAACGGGTAACCTTGAGGTTAACAGCGGTACATTCTCTAAAACCGCTGCTGGTACCCTAACAGTAACTGGGACTACAACTCTGAATAATTCGGGAGCGTTAAGTATTACCAGTAATAGCCAATCCAATTTTGTGGGTAAGGTTACCCTCAATGGAAATTCAACCTGGACTACTACAGCTGTTAACACAACTGGCCGCCTTACTTTATCCAATGGCCTTGAGCAAAATTCCACAGGGGCTATACAGTTTGGAGCCTGTACCTTCCAAACTAATCCACAAAGTATAGCGGTAGCCAATAGTACAGGAAATATAAGTTTTGGCAACACGGTTAGTGTTGCATCAAACCTTAATGTGCAAAACCTTGGCGATGGTACTGGTGCTGGAGAGGTTCGCTTTGTTGGTGATGTTACCATTCAGGATAACATTACCCTTACTTCGAACCGAACAATAATTATTTACGGGATCTTAAATGGCGCAACAGCTACATCGACCTTTGTAAACAACTCAACCCTTGAGTTCAGGGGCACAAATGCTCCCATGGTTACAGGTGTTTTTGATGTAGATAATGCAGGAACTACTGTAAACTACTCCCGCGATGGGAATCAAACGGTTGCACCTGCAACATATCATCACCTGATTATTAGTCGCGAGGGCAGCAACACAACACTCCGTACCAAAACCCTTGGTGCCGGCACAACCTTTACTGTTAATGGGAACCTGACCATTAACGAGTACAACTACTTATACTTCAGCAGCACAACAAATAACCAAACTCTTACGGTTGCTGGGAATCTTGAACTCACAGCCACAAATTCATATCTCTATACCCCTAATGCTGATGTTACCCACAGCCTTATTGTGAATGGGGTGGTAAATAACAATGGATCTATTTATCTTCAATATAGTACAACCCGTTATACTGATGTAACCCTTAACGGCGAAGGTGAAATACTTAAAGGAACCGGCAGTTTCCGCTTCCGCAACCTTACCCTTACCGCTGCCAATGCTAAAACCTGCACTGCTACCGGTAATATCGATTTTTACACAGGTTCGTCAGGTAACGCTTTCACAAACAATGGGGGTGATTTTATAGCCACAGCTGGGACTTTTAGGTTTATGGATAGCTTTAACATTGGCGGAACTGGTGCCATAACGTTTAA
Source organism: Bacteroidales bacterium Bact_07 (assembly GCA_001603415.1). Lineage (GTDB taxonomy): Bacteria > Bacteroidota > Bacteroidia > Bacteroidales > Tenuifilaceae > Tenuifilum. Next base: position 2,201 of record LUYY01000018.1, read on the forward strand.
CAACCTGCAGTGTGGTAACAACAATCAAACCATACAAACACTGAATCGCGATATTGTTGTTAACGGAACGCTAACCCTAAACCATAGCATAACAGCAAGTAGCTACCTCGATTTGAACGGGAACACCCTGAGTGTTTACGGGAATTTTACCCGAACCAACTCAGGAGAATTGGGCAGTACTAATCCAACCTCGGTTTTAAATCTTGGTAATGGAAATACTCCTACGGTTAGCGGGACACTGAACTTTGAGGCCGGAGCTAATACCCTTGGTACCCTCAAACATAATGTGGTTAATGGAGGCAGCTACTACAACATCGGTTCGGCTGTAACCATTGCTAACATGAATATAGTTTCGGGTGAGTTGCGCTCAGCTACCAATGTAACAGTAACATCTACCTGGAGCAACTCAGGAACCTATAATCAAACAGCCAGTACCACCTACTTCAATAATTCTGGGGGTACAATAGCAATTAATGGTACAGGAATTAACAGTTTTTGGAACTTTGAGATCTCAGCAAACACTGCTGTAACCACTTCGAACGATATTTATATAAAGGGCAACTTTGTTAATTCCAGCGATAGCAACCCAGCCTTTAGCGCATCCAACGGAACAGTATTCTTTAATCAAACCGGAGGTACCCAGTATATCCAAGGAACTGGTATAGGAAATGTAAATTTCTACAACCTCACATTTAACTCAACTGGTGCCAAATATATTGCTCGCAATATCAATGTAACTAATAACTTTAATGTTGATGCTGTTGCAACAACCGTTTACATTGAGAGCACTGCACCGCGAAGTATCAATACAAACAACCTGCTTGTTGCTGGTCGATTGTATGTACAGAACGCCGGCAGTGTTGCCCATAGTATTACCGTAAGCGGTAACCTGAACTTAAGTAGCGGATCGTACCTTTACCTGTGGTACTCCACCACTCGGTATGCCGATATTACATTTACCGGCAACGGTGATGTTATTAGCGGAGGTGGTACATACTTTTATGTACACAGCCTCATATTTGACAATCCGGGCGATAAGTTTTTAAGCTATAGCGGTTATGTTGAACTAAGAGGAGGTACGCTTACACCCAATACTTTTACCAATAATGGCGGCCTATTTCAAGCACCCTCGGCAACATTCCGATTCCGGGAAAACGATCAAACCTATACCATTGACGGTACGGGAGATATTGCCTTTGGCGCAGTTAGCATTGGCGCTTATACTCGTACAAATGTCATTCTAAATAGGAATATTAGTGTTGATGGTAATTTGATTTTTAACCAAAGCGATGCAGCCAACTATCTCGATCTTAATGGCTATACACTTACCCTAAACGGTAACCATACCCGTACTAACAACGGTAGAATACGTGGTGGTGGAACAGGAAGCATGGTAATCAATGGTAGTGGTAGTTTCACGTCAACCTTTGCCTTTGACCAGGCTACACCAGGAACAACAAATCGCCTCGCAAACCTAACCATCAACCGTGGGGCAAGCGGGGAGATGTGGCTTGCTAACCTCATGGAGGTTGATAACCTAACCATTAACGATGGTATTTTAAACTCAAGAGGGGGAAGTATTCTGGTGCATACCAGCGCTACCATTAACGGGGGAGCATTTATCGATAATGCCAATGGGGGAACCAATACTTTTAACGGAACTCTTACTGTTAATATTGGCGGTAAGTTTACCCCAACATCAACATCACTGCTGAACTTTAGCGGAGTAATTCAGAACTACGGCGATTTCACTAAAACCGGAGGAGGTAATACCACCTTTACCGGTAACACAACCATTCAAGGCGACTCTGCGGTATTTTTCAGGGCTGGAGCAGTTCTCATTGACGATGGTGTTACGGTAACCAATCAGATAACTGCCGGAAGCGGCGTTTACATCTTTTCTTCGCTCAATGGGAATGGCGCAACTGCTACCTGGGCTAACCAGGGTGTGCTTACCTACTTAGGGGCTAATGAGCCAATGGCTACCGGTGTTTTAGATGCTACATACAATCCCAATACCGTAATTTACAATAGGGATTTGAATATTCAGTATGTTAAAAACACAACCTACCATAACCTGCACCTACTTTCGGGCGGTTTTAGGCAAATGCGTTTGGGCGATGTGACTATAAACGGGAACCTCATAATTGGCGAAGAGAATGTTTTTTACACCCAGGAGTTTCAGGTTTACGGCAACGCCACAGGCACACTCACCATGTTAAATGCCTCGGAACTTCGCATTGGCCGCGATGTTCCTGCTGCAACCAATGTTTTCCCTACCGCATTTGTTAGGGCAAACATCATTTTAGACCCCAACAGCTTGGTAACCTACAATGGTCAGGCGCAAGATGTATCGCATGAGCCCATTTACGAGAATTTGGCCATTACTAACGCCGGAAACAAAACCATTACAGGCGATATTACTGTAAATGGCTACCTGCGTATGACTGCCGGCACTCTGGTTTTTGGTACAACTAAACGTACCGTAACTGTTTATGGCGATTTACTGGCTTCGGGTGGTCGTATTGATATGTCTGGTGGAGGACTCAATCATGAGCTAAACCTTTACGGCGAGGTTAACCAGGCTAACCGTTTTAGTAACGCTGCTAACAGTATAGTTCGATATCCCTCAACCGCTAACCAAATGATTTTCTCACCCACAGGCGGTGACTGGTATGGAAATTTGGTTATTGATGGTGGGAGCACAAAGTATCTGGAAGGGTCAATTCAGGTACGCACAAATATCAACCTTGTATCGGGTGTTATTCAACTCAATGATTATGACCTTTCCCTTTACCGAACCGCTACACTTAGCGGCACTTTCTCAGCAACAAACATGATTGAAACTAACGGTAACGGTAAACTCTCAAGGATTTTCAATGCCGTTGCCGGTCAAGTTCCCGGGACATATCCAATTGGTTCCAAGGGAAAATATACACCAGTTACAGTAAATAGCATAACCGTAACTGGTGCTGGCGACAGGACTTTGAGTTTCAGAGCTGTTCCAGGGCGCCACCCCAGCGTTAGCTATAGCTACGATGCGCTTATCCGTTACTGGGATGTTACTGCCTCCACTGGGTACAGCATTACAGCTGCCAATGTAAACTTTACATATTCGCCCCTTGATGTTATTGGCGACGACACCAAGTATAACGTTTACCGCTGGGATGGCTCTGCGTTTTCAACACCATCGGGATCGTCAATATCTTCAAGTACTATGATAGTGCCCAACGCCCAACCACTTACCGGCCAGTGGACGGCCTATGACCCGCTAACGGTTCGGCAAACCCTTTACTCTTACAAGGATGGCGATTGGAACGATCCCGATACGTGGACAACCGATCCAGCCGGGCAGTTGCTGGTGGGCAACAGGGTGCCAGCAAATTCCGACAACGTGGTAATTCTTCAGGGACGTAATGTTTACCTTACCAGTAACCTCAACACCCGTGGCTTAATCATCAATATTAACGATGGTGGAACACTCGACCTGCGAAGCTATGCCTTTAACGAGGTGGTTTCCATACTCGAGGGGCAGGGAACCCTTAAGCTTGCCACTAACCAGATGCCCAATGTGGCTGTTAATAATATTGTAGAACCCGGCGGAGGTACTGTTGAGTACAATGTTCCCGATGCAACCTTTAATTTAAACAACCAACCCAACTACTACAACTTAAAGATTAACCTGCCCAATGCCTCAAACGTGGCAACCCTGCTGAATAACCTTACCGTTTACGGGAATCTGATTGTAGATAGGGGAGTGTTTAAAATCTACAAGGACGACCCCTCAGCAACCATTTACAGCAGAATTAAGGTTGATATTCAGGGCGATTTACTGGTTAATCCCAATGGGTCTATCCGAACTGGAACAGCATCTACTCATGATGCTACCCTACCACCTGCGGGTACCTCGCCCGGCTCGGCTGTACCACGCTACTACGATGTTTACCATCAGGTTTACATCAAGGGTAGCCTGAAAAATAACGGTTCCATTCGCTTTGTGAGCGACGACATCAATAGTTTCCGTTTCGATACTCTCACCACTCGTGGGGCAACAACGGTTCGCTTTTACGGAACCGATAATCGGGTGGCCGAATGTTTTGGTCAAACCGATTTCTACAACCTTATTGTCGATAAGGGAATCAACCAAACCGTGGAGTTAAATATTAACGCGTCGGCTCCTGAGAATTTCCGACTGTTTGGATGTAATCGTTATCCTATTCCTGCATACAGCGTGAATCCTGAATTGAGGAAAGCGCTTTGGATTCGTAATGGTACATTACGACTTTCGGGCATGGTTACCATACCCACATTAACCGAGGGGTTGGGCGTAGCTGGTACCGGACAAACATCATACTTTATCCCTGCAAATGGTGCAATGGTTTTGGATGACAGAGATGTTACTGTACTTATTTCGGCCGACGATAATGCTGAGGTAACCGCTGCATGGGGTTTACCCTCGCAAGGCGTTCATAAGGATAATACTCGCCCGCAGGAGCTTTACCTTTACGGCAAACTTCAAATAAACGAGGGTTACCTTTCAAGCCGTTTTTCCGGTGGCATTCTTTATGGCGATCAGGGAGGCGAACTGGTTGTAAACGGAGGTAAACTTAGCACCAGACAAATTAGAACCAGCAATACAGGAGCAGCCTCTTTTGCCCAGTATGGGGGCGAAGTGGAGATACTTGGGCGTTATACCTACGATGTTTCGGGGGTTACCAATGCCGCCTCGTTACAGACTGTTCCCTATAGTTTAGTTGAAAACGGTAACCGGCTCGATGGTACCGCTTCGTTTAACTTTGCTACTTCTGCCGGTTTGTTTACCATGACAGGCGGAACAATGCGCATTTACAACACATCTGGAGGTGGTGGATCAAGGGCTTTCCGATTGATGACCACTCAGGGTAATACCACCGTGAGCAATGCAGGAACTGTGTACATCGAAATTATAAGGAATACCCAGTACGATATTGAGTGCCCAAGCGCCATGCTTCCATCGCTTACCGTTAATAGGAATGCCTCAACAGGCACCAATGGCGCAAGGCTTTACTCCGATTTAAAAGTTGCAGGGAATATTGTTCTGAGCGGTTACGGTATTCTGCAAACCAATACCCCAAACTATAACCTTACCGTTTCAGGGAACTTTACCATTGGCACCAATGCCACCTATACTCCTGGATTAAATCGTACCATATTCAATGGAAGCACTAATACAACCTTTACCGTTAACGGAACAATCAATGGCGATCTATACTCCATGGAGGTTAACAAACCATCAACTACTCTTACCCTGGCTGGTACTAATGGCAATATCAATATTAACGGTGAACTTTCGCTGGTAAGCGGTACTTTAAACGATGGAGGTTTTACCGTAACAACCCGTGGAAATATTGTTAACTCGGCTACGCATACGGGATTAGGTAAAATCCTGATAGCTGGAGCATTAGCTAACCGAACCATTGGGGGTAACGGCAGTGGTATTTTTGGTAACGTTGAAGTAAATGAAGCGGTGGATATTCTATCGACCCTAACAGCTAATCAACGAGTTGCAGGGAACCTTACCTTTACCAGTGGGTCGCTTAACCTTGACTATTTCAGCTTAACCCTCGATGGCAATCTATCACCCAACATTCAAACGGGCTATACCACTCAAACACTCATTCGTACCCGAGGGGAGGCTTCCGATGGTGGTTTTATTCGTAAAATCAATGCCAATGGCGATTACCTGTTCCCTGTGGGAACAAACACCGATGGAATTGATAGGTTTACTCCCGCCGTGGTAACCGTTTCCGATTTTTCCGACGATGGTTACATAACAGTTATCCCGGTGCGGCATGAGCTTCCAACATTAGATCAATCCACTACGGGCGATGCATTACAGTACTTCTGGCGCGTTAAGCAATCGAACTTTACTGTTCAACCCAATGTAACGTGGCTATATTCGTATGTTCAAAATGATGTATTAGGTGATGAGAACCTCTACGTTCCAGGTCGCATTGAGGGTGCTACACGTATTCCGGAAGCCACAGGTGTTGATGTATCAGCCAACACCATAAGTTTCCCTGCACATACGCTTGCCAATGCCGATTACACCGCGGCTAAAACAGAACGATTCCAAGGAACTGTTCGAATTTTCTACTCCCGTGTAACCGATGGTAATTGGTATTCGCATGCATGGCACGATGGTAATAACTGGTCGTTTGAGTCGCATACCGGTGCTCCGGCAGGCACCTATCCTACAGCAGGCGATATAGCCATTATAGGATATGGCGGGCATGCTACAAGTGGTGGATACCACTCCATTATGGTAATGAGTGGCACTGCCGAGTGTGCCGAGTTGCGTTTTAACTCCAACCCATCGGGATCTCAATCCCGCCTGGTTATCGATTCCGATGCCTCTGCCAACCTCGGTAAGGTTTCGGGTGTGGGAACATTCATGATGTGGGTTAACCCAACCCAAGTGCCTACGGTAAATGCCGATTTTACTGAGTTTAACAACGAAACACTAAGCGTATTCAACTATTTTCAGCATCTGGATGGAACAGTAAATATTCCAACAACGATTACTACCTATCCCAATTTACGGTTCGAAGGTGGCGGTGGAACGTTGGGTAACCGTATAGCCATTATAGATGCTGATATTTTGGTTAAAAGAAACCTTACAGTAGATAGTAATGGTATTTTGAGGTTGAGTTCAGGTTCATCGGGTAATATAACTGTTGAAGGTACATCATATATAGGTGGCTATCTGGCCGGAATTATTGAGTTCCCAACCGATGCCGAGCGCATATTTACAACTGCTCAGCTTACCATTAGAGATAGTACCAATAATCAACTACGAGTGCTTAACACCACCCCAAACGGATTTTTAAATACGGTTCGTATTACCGGAACAGGTATTACCCAGAATAATGGAGCCATTGACCTATTCAACGGTAATTCGGGCGACAATAATGCCGTGCTTGAGTTTACGGGTACCAGTAATGCAACATTTACCAAAGTGAATGGAAGTAACCCCGATTTGTACCAAATTGTAATAAATAAGGGAACAAGTCAAACTCCAACCGTTACCATAAATACTGCCATAACCCTTGGCGCACCCACCGATGTGTCAAATAAATCGATTGTATTGCAGAACGGCACACTTGTTCTGAACAATGCTTCCAATGCCATTACACTTTCATCGGGTGGTGCTTACTTCAATATCCCTTCCACAGCAGCTTTGCAGCTAAGCAATGGTTCCTACACCATTACAAGCAACAACAATGGTATATCCCTTTACGGAAAACTGCGAGTTGATGGAAATGCCACCCTCGATTTAGGAGATGGGTCGTTGGCTGAAACTCGTAATATTATCTACTATAATAACTTACCCGAACTGCAGGTTGCCGATAATGCTACCTTGCAGGTTCAAACCCAAATACGTCGGCCAGGTGGCACACTTGCCGGGTCGTTACGCTATACACAAACCGGTGGGAATGTCATTATTCAGGGGCGAAACCTTGCAGGTGGCAGAGCTTTGCTCGAGGTTTGCAACTCTGGAAGCCAGTTTAACATGACAGGCGGTACAATTACTCTACGCAGGGGTGGTGCTACTACCTTTGGCGACCTTTACCTTGTGCCTTCAAGCTCATCGGTTACTGGGGGCGAAATCATTTTTTCGCAGGGGACACTTAATGCAAGCTATACCTATAGCATCAATGTAACTCCAACCCTCAATAATGTTACTATTGCGGGAAATACTACCAATAGTCGAACTGCTACGGTTAAGCTTATGACCGACCCATTGAAAATAGCTGGTTTGTTCAAGTTCGATAATAATCTGGCTGCATTCAATTCAAATAATAGGCATACATATCTTTACGGTAATTTACAGTTCAATGGAACTTGGACATACGGCACAACCGATTCGGTAATTTTTGCGGGCAATACTCAAACCATTAGCGGTTCTCCTACCTTTAACCACATGAAGGTAAGGCCAACCACATCGGTAACCCTTGCCGCATCATCTTCACCGTTGGTAAATGGCACTTTACATATTTCAAGTGGGCAACTTATCGATGGTGAAAATGCCATTACGGTTAAAGGCAATTACATTAATAATGGGGCTCACATTGCCAGCAATCCATCCAACTCGGCAACAGGCATTAAGCTTAAGGGCTCGGTTCAGCAAGAGGTATCAGGAACAGGAACCTTTGGATTAATGGAGCTCGATAACCTTAATGGGGCTAAACTACTCAACGATATCACTTTGCCTAATAACCTTATTCTCACCAGAGGAGTATTTAATATTGGAAGCTATAAGCTTTCGCTGGGTGTAAATGCACAGGTTGTTGCACCTGCTGGCTTCACATCAACCCGAATGGTGCTTACCGATGGGGTTTATGGCAACAATGCCGGTATTGAAAAAACAATACCTGCCGGTGCATCTACCTTCACTTTCCCCATTGGGGTTTACGGCAAGTACACTCCTGTTGAGCTAACCGTAAATCAGAACTCAACCCAAGGTCAGATATTGGTTAAACCGGTTAACACCGTGCATGTTGGTGTTCTCGATCCTTCTAGAGTACTCCAGTACTGGTGGTACATGAATAGTACCGGTATTTCCAACTTTGAGGGACAGGCCGTAATGACCTATGTTGATGCTGATGTACTTGGAGATGAAAACAGTTACGTTTCGGGCCGCCTTACAAACGATATTTGGGCAAAGGTATCGGGAGCTGTTGATGCAGTTAACAACACCATCACCTTCAGCTATCCCACCGGAACAACATCATTACTTGGCGATTACCTTGCCGGCGAAGACCCAGCTATCGGCGATAGTATAATAACTTACTACTCCGAAAATAGTGGAGTTTGGGATAATGCTGCAAACTGGTCGCGTTCCGATGGTGGTGTTCCCTCACCAAATGGCCCTTACGGCGTTAAGGTGGTTATTCGTCCGCAACATACCATAAGTACCAATGGTAACAGGCGAACCACATACCGAATGACCATTAACGGTCGTCTTGAAATTGGAACTACCTACGGCCATAACTTCAGCACGGTTTTGGGAACAGGTACTTTAGCCCTTGAATCGAACACTCTACCTGCCGGAAAATATGACGATTTTATAACCTGTTCAGGGGGTGGAGTAGAATACGGAGGAACATCGAGTTACACCCTTTACAACACCTATAATACTTACCGAAAGCTTATTATTGCCGGTAGCGGAACCAAAACGCTCCCCAATATCAACATGACCATTTGCGATACTCTGGCAGTGCTCAATACAGCAACAATGGCCACCCAGGCAAATAGAACCATAACATTAAACGGTAACCTGATTAAAGATGCTTCAGCATTCCTCGATGCCGAGCCTAGCGGACAAACCTTTGAGCTCCGTTCAACCGGCAACCAGGTAATTAATGCAACCCTAAATGCCGTAAGTAACCGTTTCAACAACCTGTCGGTTTACAATAACAAGGAGGTAACCCTTCAGGGGCCCACCAATGTGGCCACCTACCTCAGGCTGAACGATGCTTCGGTAATTAACACAACTCCAACCAACATTCTAAAGCTGGAGCGTATCGATGGTTTAAACAGTGTTTCAACATCAGCTTTTGTAAGGGGACCGTTAATGCGAATACTCGCTAACGGCTCGGCTGAACACTTATTCCCTGTGGGATATCTTAACCATAAGAAGAATACCAGCATTGTGGCACCTGCTGGTTCAAGTAACTCATTCTGGACAGTTGAATACCTGGAGCAGAACCCAGGCGATTACGGGTATAATCCACTTAGTGTTGAACCAGGTCTTTCGCAGGTAACAACAACAGAGTTCTGGAAGATTAAAGGCCCCAACACTTATACGGCAAAGTTAAAACTGGTACTCGATGGTACATCCGATGTGGCTAATACCATCACTAACCTGAATAACCTTAGAATTGTCCGTTGGAGTGGCACCCGTTGGGAAATTGTTGGAGGAAACGTTACCATAACCGGAAATGCAACAAGCGGAACACTTACCTGCAACTCTACTATAACATTTAACGGAACCGACCAAATATTTACCATTGGTTCAGTGGAACCCGCAACGGCTGAGTTCACCAATGGCGATACCACCATCTGTGCCGGTCAAACCGTGCCCATTGAGGTTACCTTTGCCAAGGGAACACCACCCTATAGTATCACTTACACCGAGAATGGAGTAAATCCGCAAACAATTAGTGGCATAAACGACAATCCTTACATTTTTAATGTTACCCCATTTGTTACCACAACCTACCAGCTCACTGCTATGTCGCATGCGGGTGGTGCTGGTGTAGTAATTGGATCGCCAGTTACAGTAAGTGTTTACCCACGACCCAACGTTAACATTGATGTTTCAACATCTATCTGTTCCGGCGATGATGCTTTGGTTACAGTTACTCTGACCTCAGGAATTAGTCCCTTTAGTTTTACCTACTCTGTTGATGGCGTTAACGACCCAGCTATCAATAACGTTACCTCGCCTTACAGTTTTACTAAAGGGCCCATGATTTGGATACCAGCAGGTTCACCCCCATCACCTTACACCGATTACTTGTTTAGAGTTGAGCAGGTTGTTGATGGGCATGGCTGTGTAAATGATTACACCATTGACATTAAGCCATCCGATACCCTTAGGGTTTACAAAATCCCTGAAACAGGGCCTGCTTACCATGTTCCCAATAACTTTGCATTCTAAATACCAAAGCCCCGGTGATGAGCCGGGGTTTTTCTTTAGTGTGCAGAAAGATTTAAGATTCCAAATTCAAGATACCTCTTCGTTAGCGCGCGTCTCATAACGCGTGCGTTCACTCTAAAAAATTGCCCTGTAGGGGCAAATTAAGGTAGCCCAGGGTTTTAACCCTGGGTATTGAGGTATTCCAAGTATTTGGCGATGCACGTGTTGAATAATCCAAAGAGCAGAAGGGGAACGTTGCATCGCAACCGAAAAACCAATGCAAAGCACTATCTAAACGTTCTTTCTTGTCTTGATACAAGAAAGAACCAAAGAAAATCAAGGCTGAAAAGCCCGACCCGATG
>LUYY01000175.1 GCA_001603415.1 Bacteroidales bacterium Bact_07
TTTGCCGGTATGATGACAAAAGAATAATGCCCGATTATAAGTTTGGAGGTGGACGAATGGGTAAGTATAGAGTATTTGAAATTGCTAAGGAATTTGAAACTAGCAGTAAGGTGATAATTGATATTTTGAGTAGAAATGACATTCATGTTAAAAACCATATGAGCAGTATTGATGATGGTGATAGGAATATTGTAGCAAAAACATTTGAGCGGAAAGCTGATAAACCGTCAGCTAAACCGGTAGCGGCCACTGCTGTTGGTTCACATGCTTCTCATGCAAAGGGAAGTAATGAAAAACCGGTTAGTGAGAATGCGCAACAGATACCGCCTAAAAAGGTAACCGAAGATCAAACAAGACGTCAACATGATTCTGTAAGAGCGGGCGCACCAAGTAGACAAATATCACAACAGCAGAAAAGTTCGCAGCAATTTGTAGTTGGTGGGGGAGATAATCGTGTTCATAATCAAACACAGCGTCCTCAGCACAGTGCAAATCGTCCGGCTCCTACTCAAGGTGCTGTTAGAAAAGATTATAATCAAGGCGTTTCTTCACCTGGGTATAAGCCGCAACAAAGACCGCAGAATCCACAACGCCCTATGACACAGGCTTCTTCTGCTCGCCCGGCGTATGCTGGTAGCGGAACTAATCAGAGGCCACAATATGCACAAGGCACTGCTAATCGTCAGCCTTATCAAGGTTCACAGCCTGCTAAAAGTAATGCCCCCGGACAGCAGAGGCCTGCTTCCGCAAGACCTGCGACTCAGTCGAAACCTTCGGCAAGACCACAGTCTACAGACTTTGCTCGCAAAACAACGAATAAGACCCGACCTGACTCAAAAACTCCGATACAAGGTTCCTATGCTACTAAAGGAAGTCGCCCAGCGCACAGCAAGACGCATATGGGACGTAGCAATAAAAGAATGGGTTCCTCAGGACAACAGGCGGTTACACCAAAGGTTTACGAGGTAGTTAAACCTACTCATGTTGAAATCGGCGAGACTATTAATGTTAAAAATTTTGCAGATTTAATTAAGCGTGAAGTAAGTGAAGTTATAAAGCACTTATTTATGTTGGGCGTTATGGTAACTATAAACCAGAATATTGATTTCGAAACAGCTGTTTTGGTAGGTTCTGAGTTTGGCGTTGAAGTTACAGCACTACCACCTGAGGAAGATCCTACTGAAATTCCAGAAGTTGAGGACGATCCAGCAAAACGCGTTTTCCGTCCGCCAGTTATAACAGTCATGGGTCACGTTGACCATGGTAAAACTTCTTTATTGGATGCAATAAGGAAAACACACGTGACTGCCCGCGAAGCAGGCGGTATTACACAGCATATCGGCGCCTATCAAGTAAACTACCAGGGTAAGAAGATTGTTTTCCTCGATACACCGGGACACGAGGCATTTACTGCAATGCGTGCCCGTGGTGCGCAGGTTACCGATGTTGCTATTCTAGTTGTAGCAGCGGATGATGGTGTTATGCCTCAAACAGTCGAGGCTATTAATCATGCTAAGGCTGCTAAAGTGCCCATTATTGTTGCTATAAACAAGATGGATCGCGAAGGTGCCAACCCTGATCATGTTAAACAGCAATTGGCTGAACTAGAATTAATTCCCGAAGACTGGGGCGGAGACACTATCATGGTTCCCGTTTCAGCACATAAAAAAACAGGTATTTCCGAGTTGCTTGAGATGATTCTTCTTGTTGCAGAAATGCAGGATTTGAAAGCAAACCCAGATATTCCAGCGCATGGAACAATAATAGAGGCACAGCTTGATAAAGGTCGTGGTCCTGTTGCAACTGTCCTGATTGAAAAGGGCACCTTAAGAATTGGTGATACTATAATTGCCGGTACTTCTTATGGTAAAGTAAGGGCCATGATAAATGACCGTGGCGAAAAAGTTAAAAAAGCTACCCCTTCAACCCCGGTAGAAGTTTTAGGACTTAATGACGTTCCTATGGCTGGTGATATATTGGATGCAACTGAGGAAAAAATTGCTCGTTCAGTTGCTGAAAAACGTATTGCCAAAAAGAAAACGGAAGAAATCCAGCAACATACAAAAGTTTCGCTGGATGATATTTTCCAACGCATACAAGAAGGCGAGTTAAAAGAGCTTAATATTGTCGTTAAGGCTGATGTTCAAGGAACAATAGAAGCACTGAAACAATCGCTGACTAATATTAAAAATGAAGAGGTTAAGGTTGTAATTGTCCATGCAGGTGTCGGTACGATTAACGAGTCTGACGTAATGCTGGCCTCTGCTGCCAATGCCTTGATAATAGGCTTTAATGTTCGACCGGACGCTAACGCACGGAAGGCAGCCGAATCTGAAAAAGTTGATATACGCACTTATCGTGTCATTTATGACGCTTTAAATGATGTTGAAGCTGCCATTAAAGGTATGCTTGCCCCCAAATTTAAAGAAGTTATCCAAGGCAGGGCAGAAGTAAGGCAGGTTATAACCATTTCTAAAATGTTAATTGCCGGCTGCTATGTATTGGATGGGAAGATTACCAGTTCATCGAAGGTCAGATTGATACGTGACGGTATAGTTGTTCATGAAGGTGAGATTGAATCTCTTCGCCGTTTTAAAGATGATGTGCGCGAAGTAGCTACTGGTTTTGAGTGTGGTATTACCCTGGAAAAATACCGCGAAGTCAAAGAGGGCGATATCTTTGAAGCCTACACAATGGAAGAAATTAAAGCATAAATGCGACATGAGGTGATATTATGGCAAGACTGCGTGTCGAAAAATTACAAGAAGCGATTAAACA
>LUYY01000176.1 GCA_001603415.1 Bacteroidales bacterium Bact_07
CCGATCTATTATTGATTTGCCTCTTGATCTTATGTCATGATTATATGTTGTAATTGTCAGTAAAATGGATATTATTCAGATTAAGAACTGCTCAATGAATTTCTCCCTCACGGGAGGCGCAGGGGCGCCGACAGGATTTGCCCGAACGTTCCCGATGAGGGATGAACCGGCGGGGCGATAGCGGGTTGGCGACGAAGTCGACGACCTTAGCGGAGCAAGTCGATAGACTTGCGAAAGGCCCGCCGTGTTCAAGTGAGGAACAGCAAATCCGATTCGCTCGCCCGAAGGGCGGATTCGCGCCGATTCGCGGTTGGTATTTCTCATGCATCCACAGCAAGTCATCACCCTTCCGAATTGGATTCACACCAACACCGCGTAAGTCCTATTAGAAATGGGATTTGTCATCTGTCTGACTCTGCCGATTTTCCGACCCCATCTTTGGGAGGTTTTGAGGTATAATAATCACGAGGGAGGGACTATTCTATGATATGCTGCTGGAATGGCCTGAAGTGTATAATAAAGAACTGTATGGGATACTCAGTTATGATTTTCTCATCGAGTGTGCAAAAAATAAAAGGATACTTGAGTGGAATCATGCATATGAGGCATATCTGAAATCTGAATGGGAGAAGTTGTTTCCGGATGAGAGATATGATATGGAAAATATTGGGAAATTATTTTTTGATGGTTCTGATTTTGTACGACCAAATTACAATAGGAAAGATTTCAGAAATGCAATTCAGGAGGGGGCCAAATTCATCGGATTAGATCTTGAAGGAGCTAGTTTCTATTGTTCCCGGCTTGAAGGAGCCTGTTTCTCAGAGGCCCATCTTGAGGGAACTGATTTCAGTAATGCACATCTTGAGGAAGCCGATTTCGAGGAGGCCCATCTTGAGGAAGTCGATTTTGAGGAGGTCCATCTCAAGGGAGCTAATTTCAGTAATGCACATCTTGAGAGAGTCAATTTTTTAAGGGCCCATCTCAAGGGAGCTATTTTCAGTTATGCACATCTTGAGGGTGCCAATTTTCTAGGGGCACATCTTGAGGAAGCCTATTTCCCAAATGCACATCTTGAGGGTGTCGATTTCAGTAAGAAACATCTCGAGGGAGCTATTTTCAGTTACGCACATCTTGAGAGCGTCAATTTTTTAAGTACCCATCTCGCGGGGGCTAATTTCAGTAATACACATCTTGAGGTAGCTGATCTCAGGAGTGCACATCTTGAGGATACTGATTTCAGTAATGCACATCTTGAGGGAACTGATTTCAGTAATGCACATCTCGAGGGAGCTAAATTTATTCTTGCGATAGTTAATGGAGAGACCCTGTTTAACGACAACATCATCGATACAAAAACTGATTTCACTGGGACCTCCCTCTCATCAGCCCGCATCTACCCAGAACTCAGAACACAGCTGGAACGAAACATCAGGCAACTTCGCTGGACAGAATGGTATAATAAATCGAAACTATATCCAATTCTAGGAAAAATCAAGAATCCCAATATTGTTTATATCTCACCTAGAAATTTCCCTGAAGAGCCGGAATGGTATATGAAGCGTTGCTGGGTTGATACGATCATCAATACTTTTGTCAGAACATTCTGGCGGATCTCTGATTACGGCAGTTCAACAAAACGAATCTTTGTTGTATTTTTCGGCTGGAATATCCTCTGGGCATGTATCTATTTTTATTTACTGCCATTCATCTCAGGATTATTTTCTGCAGGTACCACCACAACCGTTCTGGATGTATCCAACATCTGGGCCGCGATCCTGCAGACCAATCTTATGATGTTCAGTATTACTGATTTAGCTACAGAAGGACTGGATATCCTTCCAATGTTTTTTGTTACGATCCATATTGTCGTCGGATACTTCATTCTTGCCGCACTCATCACCCGTCTCGGCATCATGTTTCAGAATTTGAGTCCATAGACTATTCTTTTTTTTACTGGATGGCATACGGAAAAATAATGGATCATAGGTGCTGATACTTGAGATATTCCACCGCGGGACGCTCCGCGCCGAAGTCGCGTCCCCGCACCCCAAAATCAGAAAAAGAATAACAAACAAAAAGAAAAACCAGCACGACGACGTAAGAAAAATGCGATTCAAGAGAGGGCTGTAAGCCCGAGTCGGAGAGCCAACCGAAGGTTTGCGAACGCGTTTATTCGCGATTGCATGCAAGCCAAAGGCTTGCGTGCCGCCTCAAGCGGGCCTTGCCCGCTTGGGCTTATTCGCGGTGGGATTTCTCATGTGTCCGCTCATCTCCCATACATGAATTCGAAGTAGGCATGCAGTTGAAGATACCGGTGATGAGGCCAAGTTATAGAAATTCGTATAAGGATTACAAAAAAAGAAGATTATTTTGTATCGTATTTTTTAGCAGTATCTCGAAGTTGTGAGGAATATTTGTAGATATCGGGGATTGACTCAATAGGTTGTTTTTCCTCTTTCTCATTATTAAATAATCCAATATAGCGTTTTGTTTCACTGTTGAAATACAACCGGCAAATTGGTTTTCTGTTTGAGTCATCTAAAAGGATGCCGCAATACGATTTCACATCCCTCATATTGACCCGTGTTGGGGCAATTATGTCACTCAGAATTGCACGAACAATATAGAATCCCTCTCTCTCTTCCTCGGTTGTAATTATTCCCGAATCTTCTTCAATATTTTCAGGGATTTCATTTTCTTTTTCCACATTCTCGGGAGCCATTGCAGATTTCAGCCGCTCATTAATAACATCATTGATATACTGATTCAATGCACGCTTGGTGATTTCGGTAAAATTACTGATCACATTTTTCTTGAGCCTTCCGTCGTAAATCTGATGGGCAAAATATGCCACAAGTTCTTCCGAAGGAGATTCCATATCCTGAGCGAAAATTTGTTTTATGGCTTTGACATATTTCATGTTCAAAGCTGAGGGAAGAATCTTGTCAACATTGAAAGCCTCCTTTCTAAATTGCTTGAGGACCTCGATATTCTGATCTGTGAGATTTACCATATCCAATTCAAGAAATGGCTTGGTATCCATCTTGTTTGGAGCATCAATATCTGAGAAAAACAGAAATTTCTTTCCGTTGGTAAGAATACCAATTTTTGCCGGAACAACAGAAAAATACCGGAAAAGCTGCGACATGTGTATTGATGCCAAATCCGTGTCAACTGATTTGCACTCAATCAATATCACAGGAGTTCCCTCTTTCATAATTGCATAATCAACTTTCTCACCTTTTTTTGTGCCAACATCCGCCACACACTCGGGGCACACCTCACTTGGATCAAATACGTTATAAC
>LUYY01000177.1 GCA_001603415.1 Bacteroidales bacterium Bact_07
TTAACAATATCAGTGATATTAAGAATGAACTGATAAAGCTATACAATGAGGCTAAGCCCATCGATTTGTTAGTAAAAAATGCCGAAGTTATTGATTTAGGCTTTATTCAGCTCATCCGTTCCTTCAACTTTTCAATGAATGAAAAAGGCGTTAAATCAACTGTTAGGTTTGAATTAACCGATGACCAGAGTATCATCCTTGAACGATCTGGAATTAAATTAGAATATTAACAATATAAATTATTCGTAATTATGGCAAAGACAATACTTATTGTTGACGATTCCGATAGTATTCGCGAAGTTGTTCGATTTACCCTTGAAAATGAAGGGTATAATGTTTTAGTGGGTGTTGACGGAAAGGATGCCCTAAAACACCTTAACGGTCAGGCGATTGATTTGGTTATCACTGACTTGCACATGCCTGAAATGGATGGCATTGAATTGATCAAACACATTCGTGCCATGTCCGATTATGAACGTGTTCCAATCCTTTTCCTGACAACCGAATCGCAAACTTCCAAAAAGATGGAAGCTAAAGATGCTGGCGCTACGGGTTGGATTATCAAGCCATTTGTTCCAGCTAAACTTATTGCTGCAATCAATAAAGTGATCAGGTAATGGACAACTTTAAGAAAAAGTTTATTGAGGAGGCTGCTGAGCTTATCGATAAGCTTGAGGTTGCGCTCTTGGAACTAGAGAAAAAGCCAAACGATGAGGCTCTTATACAGCAGGTATTCAGAGTAATGCATACCCTTAAGGGCAATAGTGCCATGTTTGGTTTTGAACTAATCGATAGCTTCACCCACAACCTTAAATCCATTTACGACAAGATTCGTAACGGGCAGCTCGAGGTCAGTAAGGACATATTGAATATCACTTTTTCATCGGTCGATCATCTTAAGGCTATGCTCGATGAGCAGAACTACGACGACCCCGATTTTAAAACCATTCATAGTGGGCTAATGGGGAAAATCAACAAGATTATTAACCCCGATATAGTTGAAAAAGAGTCTAATAATACTGAGAAAGCCCAAGACATGAGCGGTTCTTTTTCTACATTTTACATCTTGTTTGAACCTAACGAAAAAATTTTCAGCAATGGAACTAATCCACTGTATCTCCTCGATGAGCTTTGTTCGTTAGGTGAACATAAGGTATATGCCCATTTTAATAGGCTACCGGGGATAAAGGATATCAACCCAAACCTTTGCTATACCTACTGGGAGGTTTTGCTGGTAACCGATAAGGATGTTAATGCCATTCACGATGTATTCATTTTTGTTGAAACCGATTCAAAGCTCGAGATTCAAAAACTTGCCGAAGAAAACCTGCTTGCCGATAAGGAGTTTGTGGATGAGGTTTCGCATTTGGCCGATATTCAAAAGGACGTTGGGTTAGTTACCATTCAACGGTTGGCTGCAAAATCCGTTGCTCGAATCAATAAGGCAAAAGCCAGGGAGTTTACCAAAGAGCGAATAGCCACCAAGGATAAAACAGCGGCAAGTATTCGTGTATCGTCCGATAAGCTCGACCATCTCATGAACCTGGTTTCAGAGTTGGTTACCACGCAAGCCCGTTTAAGCCTATTTGCTGAGCAAAACAATGTGCCCGGTTTGGCCCCTATTGTTGAGAATGTTCACAAGCTAACCCGCCAGCTCCGGGACATTGCATTCAGCATCGTTCTCATTCCCATTGAAAACCTTTTTGGCCGCTTCCAAAGGCTTATCAGGGATTTATCGGCCGAACTACATAAGGAAGTAGATTTCATTATTGAAGGGGCCGATACAGAACTCGATAAAACCATTATCGAAAACCTTTCCGACCCGCTAATGCATATTATCCGCAATAGTATGGATCATGGCATTGAAGAATCCAGAATCAGAATAGCCAACGGAAAGCCAGCTAAGGGGAAAATTCACCTTAAAGCCTTCTACTCCGGGGCCAACGTTATAATTCAGGTTTCCGATGATGGAGCGGGCATTGATCCTGAAATCATTCATGCCAAGGCCATATCTAAAGGTTTGGTTCCTTCCGATAAGAAGATGAGTAAAAAGGAGATCCTTGATTTAATCTTTTTACCCGGGTTCTCAACCGCCAAAAAGGTTACCGATGTATCGGGAAGAGGGGTAGGTATGGATGTGGTTAAAAAGAAGATATCCGACATTCGTGGCGAGGTTGAAGTTGAGTCGGAGGTTGGCTTGGGCACTACCATTACCATAAAGTTGCCATTAACCCTTTCCATCATCGATGGCTTGCTTGTTAGCATCGATAGTTCTCCCTTTGTTATTCCCCTATCGTCAATCGATAAAATTTATGCGGTTGACAAGGAGAGTATTTACAATACCTTTAATAATTTAGTAACACTCGATGGCACTCAAATCCCATTCTTTAGCCTGAGAAAAGAGTTTAACCTACAGCCAAGCAACGAGGAATTGGAGCAGGTTGTGGTTGTGAATTTTGAGGATAACCGGGTAGGTCTTGTGGTTGACTATGTTATTGGCGAATACCAAGCCGTGCTCAAACCCTTAGGAAAACACTATAAGAGCCACGACATCTTCTCGGGCGCAACAATTCTGGGCGATGGAACCGTTGCCCTTGTTATGGATACCAATAAGATAATTAAGATGTTTGCAACAAGTAAGTAGTAACTAAACAACGTTTTTACCATGGAAACCGAAAATAAAAATCAAATCAAATCATATCTTACCTTTAAATTAGGTAACGAGGAGTTTGCTGCACACGTCAGCAAGGTGTTGAATATTCTGGAGATGACCCCTATTACAAAGGTGCCTAAAGCACCCGATTATCTGAAAGGGGTAATTAACCTGCGAGGAGCAGTGTTGCCTGTAATTGATACGCGTATCAAGTTTGGCATGCCCGAGGCTGAATACACAAACAACACCTGTATTATTGTTCTGGATATTGATGTTGATGGCGAATCGGTGCATGTTGGCGCCATTGTCGATTCGGTGCAAGCCGTTCTTGAAATCGACAATAGCCAAATAATGCCACTGCCAACTTTAGGTAGCCGCTATAAATCGGAATTTATAATAGGTATGGCAAAGGTTGAGGAGCGATTCATCATCATACTCAACATGGATGCCATTTTCTCGGTTGATGAGATTACCTCTATTGTCGATTCAAACCAAACGGTTGCCGAAGGAAGCGAAACTCAACAGTAATTTCCTTGTTGTATGCAGGCCAATGAGTTTGTCGACTACTATAAGCTGCAACTTACCGACGACGAGTTTAAACGACTTAGCGCCTTAATCTATAAGGAGAGCGGCATTAAGTTACCACCCATTAAGAAGGTAATGCTACAATGCCGCCTTCAGAAAAGGCTAAAGCATTTAAATATAAATTCATTTAAAGCGTACATCGATTACCTGTTTAGCCGGGAAGGTTTTGATAGCGAGATTATTCATATGTTGGATGTTGTTAGCACCAACAAAACTGATTTTTTCCGAGAGCCTGCCCATTTTGAGTTTCTAACAAATGAATTACTTACCGAGTATTACGGGGCAAATAAGTCGAATATTTTTAAGGTATGGAGTGCAGGCTGTTCAAGTGGTGAAGAACCCTACACCCTTGCCATGGTGCTTTTTGAGTTTGCTGAAACACACCCTGGCTTTAACTTTTCCATTTTTGCTACCGACATTTCAACCCGAATTCTACAATCGGCAATTGATGCCATTTATAAAGAAGAGAAGGTTGAAGGCATACCCTTATCGTTGAAACGTAAATACATGCTCCGGAGTAAGGATCGAACCAATCCAACCATTAAAATGGCTCCGCATGTTCGTTCAAAGGTAAACTTTGCACGTTTAAACCTCATGGATTCAAGCTACGATACCAAGGACTTGTTCGATGTCGTTTTTTGCCGTAATGTACTCATCTACTTCGATAGAAATACTCAGGAAGCAGTTATAAACAAGTTATGCCAACGTATTAAACCAAACGGCTACTTAATTTTGGGGCATTCAGAATCAATCCTCAACATGGATGTACCGTTAAAACAGGTAAAACCTACTATTTACCGGAAAGTATAAAGTTTACTATTATGACTAAAAAACCTTATGAATTATCCGATGGCGAACTACTTGCTGAACTTCAGCGTAGGTTTGAACTTAACAAGAAAGCACTAGATGAACTAAAAGTTCTGAATGCTGAGCTTAAGCAGGTAAACAAGAAACTTGAGGAGTCCGAAGCCTTAAAGTCGCACTTTATTTCCAATATCACCAACGAAATAATCAATCCATTCACATCCATAATTGGGCTGTCAAAAGCAATCCTATCGGTTGACAAGGAGAATTGGAAGAAAGTTATTTCCATGGTTGCACTCATACATTCAGAGGCCTTTAACCTCGATTTCCAGCTTCGTAACATTTTTGTGGCAGCAAAAATAGAGGCAGGCGAAATTCAGCCTGAGATTATGCAGGTTGATGTGAACAATTTGCTCGAAAGTGTTATTGAGTCGTTCAAGTATGAGCTACGCAAAAAGAATTTAAAGGTGCAATATTCCTACAACTCAGATGCATCCATTGATAACCCAAAGATTTTTAAAACCGACCCCGAAAAGTTAAAGCTAATAGTTGCAAACCTACTAAGCAATGCTGTGAATTTCAGCTTTGAGGGAGGCATTATTGAGATAACTGCACAGCGTAAGGCTAGCCTGCTTACTATCAGTGTAAAAGACCATGGTATTGGCATTTCAAAGGAAAATCACAAGATTATATTCGATAGGTTTAAACGACTCGATACCGGGATTAATTCTTTGAACCGTGGTCATGGATTAGGATTATCGGTAAATAAGGCAATTATCGACATGCTAAACGGTAGCATTGATATTGAGAGTGAACTTGGGAAAGGTGCTTGTTTTACCCTATCAATTCCTGAGCCCAACGTTGATGTCGACGACTTAGCTACCGATGCCAACGAGATGTTTTTCGATCAGGATGCAGAAATTTTCTAAGCCGTTTTGATGGACGAGCTAAAGTCACATTACCTATACCCTGCATCGCTATTTGCCGATAAAGAGCCACATGTTGTTACCACAATACTGGGCTCATGCGTGGCAGTATGCCTTTACGATCAGGAATTAAAGCAGGGAGGCATTAACCATTACATGCTTCCGCTTTGGAATGGACAAGGGCTTGCAAGCCCAAGGTATGGGAACATTGCCATTGAGCGCCTGATTGAAAGGATGGTAGCCTTAGGTTCTAAAAAGGATAACCTTAAGGCAAAGCTATTTGGGGGAGGCGAGGTGCTTGATACCAATCTCGATAGCTTTCATATTGGCCAACGTAACATTGCTATTGCCATGGAGTTGTTGGCGGAACATGGTATTCCTGTTGTTGCTAAAAGCGTTGGAGGTAAACAGGGAAGAAAAATTGAGTATAACACTGCCACCGGCGAGGTTAGGCATAAGTTTATTCAAAAATCATTAAATTCTGAAGATGTTAAAAGCACTAGTTCTAAAAAAACATAAATATATGGCAGAATAAATCATTAGTCTTTAATATTTTTAAATGTTGATATATGGCTGATATGTTAAATAAAATAAAGGTCCTAATTGTTGACGATTCTGCATTAGTAAGGCAAACATTAACCGAAATAATCGCGTCTGACCCCGAGTTGGAGGTTATTGGAACGGCTGCCGATCCATACTTTGCAGCCCGTAAAATGGCTGAGGTTACGCCCGATGTAATTACCCTTGATATTGAAATGCCGCGCATGGATGGGCTAACCTTTTTACGCAAAATAATGGCGCAGCATCCAATCCCGGTGGTAATAATCTCAAGCCTTACAAGTAAGGCTACCGAAATGGGGATGCGTGCCCTGGAGTATGGTGCCGTTGAACTGATTACCAAACCGCAGGTAAATACTAAGGCGTTTCTCGAAGAGTCAAAGGTTATCATTTGCGATGCCATAAAAGCCGCAGCGCGCAGTAGGGTCGCTCGCCGTAAAATACTTACCCCGCCGGTAGTTGAGCCCAAGCATTCGGCCGATGTCATTATACCAAAGCAGTCGGTTTCACCAGTCTCAATAACCACTACCGAGAAAGTAATTGCGGTAGGTGCATCAACCGGTGGCACTGAAGCAATTGCCACATTTCTTCAGGCAATGCCTGTCGATTGCCCTGGAATTGTTATTGTTCAACACATGCCCGAGAAATTTACCACATCGTTTGCCAATCGCCTAAACGATATTTGCAAAATTTCCGTAAAGGAGGCGCAGAATGGCGATGCAGTGCTACCTGGCCATGCACTAATTGCCCCCGGAAATTACCACATGATGCTAAAGCGCAGTGGTGCGCGATACTTTGTTGAGGTGATTCAAGGGCCACTGGTTAATAGGCATAGGCCCTCGGTTGATGTTCTATTTCGCAGTGTTGCCCGCTTTGCTGCTCAAAATGCTATTGGCGTTATAATGACCGGTATGGGCGACGATGGTGCAAAAGGTTTGCTGGAAATGAAAGAGGCTGGCGCCTATACTATTGCACAGGACGAAAAATCGTGTGTGGTGTTTGGTATGCCCCGCGAGGCTGTAAAACTTGATGCCGCTCATGCAATCCTGCCATTGAATGACATTGCAGGTCATATTATCCAGAAAGTTAAAAGCCGATCGAGTTAAGTTATGGTTAAATTTGAGCCTAAATAATTCTTTCATTTGAATTCAATGCAATAGATTTGTGATTTAGTTGAAAAATTCCTTATTTTTAAGCATTAAAAATTGGGGCATACATGAAATCTAAATACTCTCTGAAATACATTGCACAAGGTAGTCTCCTTGGGTTTAGTGTAGGGATAGGTTTTCTTTTCATTTCATATATCATAGGTATTTTATACTATGGTCTAGCATTAACCCCGGGAGGTATTTCGGATTTGCATCGCTTAATGCCGTTATTTTATCTACTCGATTTTTTGCCTCTGCTCCTTGGTGCCGTGGGATTTTTTGTTTACAGAAATGTTTCATTTCGCATTGCAGATTACGAAACATCGTTACAGGAAAATATCAGCAAAGAGCGGAAGCTCTATCGCTTTGTAGAGAAGTTGCGCGAAGGTGATGTGGATGCTGAATTCTCACCCGATGAAACCGATGCCCTTGGCAAAGCCATCGTTAGCCTCCGCAACGATATCCGCCAGAGCAGAATTGAAGAAGAGAAAAGGAAAAAGGAAGATGAACAACGGCGTTGGGCGGCTGAGGGTATGGCCCTCTTTGGCGAAATACTCCGCCAAAACAACGATAATATCGAAGAGTTAACCTTTCAGGTTATTCGCAATCTGGTAAACTACGTCGGTGCAAATCAGGCTGCATTCTATCTTTTGGAAGATGATGATGAAACCGATATACATTTCCGGATGACAGCCTGCTATGCCTATGAACGCAGAAAGTATGCCGATAGAATAATACCCTGGGGCGATGGACTTATTGGTGCATGTGCCCTGGAAAAGGAAAAAATCATTCTTAAAAAGGTCCCCGAAGGTTACTTGAATATTACCAGCGGGCTTGGTAAGGCCAACCCAAAGTTTCTGATGCTTATACCACTTAAGATGAACGATGTGGTTCATGGTGTATTAGAATTGGCATCGTTTAATCCTTTTGAGAAGTATCAGGAGGAATTTATCGACAAGGTTTCCGAAAGTGTAGCAACCACTATTGCCACGGTAAAAATCAATATACGAACCGCAAAACTACTTAAGGAATCGCGTGAGCAGGCCGAAGAGTTGGCGCTTAAGGAGGAGCAAATGCGCCAAAATATGGAAGAGCTTCAGGCTACACAAGAAGAGGCAAGCCGTCAGTCGGCTAAATTCATCAGTTTCTCCAACTCCGTAAACCACACCATGATTCGTGCCGATTTCGATGTGGATGGCACCTTGCTTTACGCTAATACCAAGTTTTTACAAAAACTTGAGTATGTATCCAACAGCGAGGTTGAAGGTAAACACATATCGATGTTTATCAACAAAAAGGATAGACTATGGTTCGATGATATCTGGAATACCCTTAGCAAAGGCGGTAAGCATTTTGAGGGCGACATGAAATTGCTCACCCGTAACGGTAACGATTTATGGACAATTGCCACTTTCACCTGTGTGAGAAACGAAGCAGGTGGTGTGGAAAAAGTCCTTTTCCTTGGAATTGACACAACCGATCAAAAGAAGCTAAGCCTCGACTACGAAGGTCAAATTAGTGCACTTAACCGTTCGTCAATTAAAGCAGAGTTTTCGCCCACAGGCGATTTAATTGAAGCCAATGAGAAATTCCTGCTTACCCTTTCCTACAACCTCAACACTGCAAAGGAAAAATCAATTTTTGAAATTGTTCCTTCGTCGGAACGAAAGAATATTGAGCGGGTTTGGGATGATGTGATACATGGTATCCCTTACGAAGGGCAACTTCGGATGCTCACCAGCAATGGCGATGAGCGTTGGTTCCGTTGTACATTTACAGCAGTTAACGACATGTACGATGAGGTGGCAAAGGTCATTTTGATTGCCAACGATATTACCCGCGAAAAACATATGGAGTTTGAAACGCAACGTCAAACGGAGCAACTCAAGAAACAGGAGGAACTGCTCCGTCAGAATGAAATTGAACTGAACAAGAAGTTACGCGAAGCCAAGGAAGAGGTTCGGAACCAGTTTAAAGAGATTGAAAAGGTTAAAATACGAAACGAAAAAACGCTGGAAGGTTTCCTTGATGCCATAATAACTACCGACCACGATGGCATTGTACAGTTCTTTAACAAGGCGGCCGAAGAACTCTTTGAGGTTAAGCGGGAACAGGTGATAGGTCAAAGCGTGAGGATTTTATTCCCCGATAACGCAGCCGATACCGATGAGTTCCTTGATGCCTATCTGGATCCAAATAAGGAAAAGATTACCGGACAAAGAAAGGAAATCACTATTCTAACCAAGAGCGGGAAGGAGTTACCGGTTTTAATGTTAATAACCGAAGCCAAGGTAGGCAGGGAAATTACCTACACCGCATTTATTCAGAATATATCAGTTGATTTGTTTTAAGAGTATCAATATTTACTTACCAAGCATCTCTTTAATCCAGGAGATGCTTATTTCTTTCCGATAAGTATAGTAGGCAAAAACAAGCGAGCAAATAAAAATCAAAGAGTATATCACATATATATTATAAATCTTATTGAAAATATTAGCAATTAAAAACATTGAAATTAATGCAGATGGATAAAATAGCAATTTGGTTTTATTGGCATTTAATTTATAAAATCTATTGACAAATAAGTACATAAGTGAAACCTGTAAAATCTTTGTT
>LUYY01000178.1 GCA_001603415.1 Bacteroidales bacterium Bact_07
AATCGACACCTTGAATCAAAAATTCCTTTGATATTTTAAGGTATGCATCAACTATAGAGAATTCACCCTTTGGGGGTAAATGCTTAAAAATTTCTGGCGAAATAACGTGTATTCCGGAAAAAGCAAAAGCAGTAAGTACTTTTGATGGGTTGGTTAATATCACCTTACCGGTAACCATGTTCCGCCAACCGGAAAGTGCCATTTGTTCATCGAAAAGGAATACACGTGAGGCCTCTCTTTTGCTAACGGCAAGCGAGGCGAGAGCCCCTGAGTTGAGATGGTACTGATATAAGTAATGTAAGTCAATATTTGAGATTATATCGACATTATGAACCAAGAAAGGATCGCCCTGATCGAGGAATTTACGGGCATGAACAAGAGCACCGCCGGTATCGAGTAACCTTTCGGTTTCGTCGGAAATATCAATCTGGGCATTAAAACTGTTATTCTTCAAGAAATCGATAATCTGCTGGGCATGATGATGAACATTAACAACTATTTGGGTAAATCCAAAGCCAATTAAATTGTTAATGCATATTTCAAGCAAGGTTTTTCCGTTAACCTCAATAAGCGCTTTGGGTTTATCGGCAGTCAAGGGTAACAGTCGGGTGCCTAAACCAGCGGCTAAAATCATTGCTCTCATATAAACTTACGATTTTACGGGTTTACAAAGTTTTGACTTTTTATTAGATGACGCTCCGCACCTTGCACAGGTGTATTCCTTACCCTCAACTTTTTTAATTCCTGCTTTACCTTTTTCACACTTCTTTTTCGACATAATACTAGCGCTTTTCGAGTTCAATATGTTTTACCAATACCTTAATGTTTGAACTGCCGTAATTAGTCTTCAAATACTTAACAAGTTGTTCAGCACAAAACACAGAGCGGTGTTGGCCACCAGTACAACCAAAACCAACAGATAAATGTTTAAAATTTCGGGATAAATACCTATCTGTAGCAGATTTTACTAATGTAAAAGCATTATCGCAAAAACTCTTTACCTCGCCCAATGAGTTTAGGTAATTGGAAACGGGTTCATCGAGGCCTGTCAAATTCTTATATTCATCAATTTGCCCAGGATTAGGTAGATAGCGGCAATCGAACACAAATCCTCCACCATGCTCGGGATTTAAGGGCGGGTATCCATTCTTGATGGAAAAGCTATATATCTGAACAGTAAGCCCATCAAAACCATTAAAATGCTCAACCTTATACATTTGGGATAGCTCAAGCTGCAAATGGCTAAGGTATAATAATCGATTGTTGTCAAGCGACTCCAGTAAATAGGCAAGGTTTTGTAATGCAAGCGGAATGCTTTGAATGAAATGAGCCTTTCGCTCAACAAGACCTCTAAAGCCATAAGCTCCAAGTGTCTGCAGTATGCGGAAAATGGCCATGTATGGAAACAAACTTATCAATGCACTCCTATCAATTGGCCTATATTTAGATATTTCATCTAAATAGAGCAATAAACACTCTTGCCGAAGTGAATCGCTCAAATTAGCTTTGGCTTGGTATAGGAATGAGGCCAAATCGTAAAGGCCTGAGCCAATTCTGGCACCTTGGAAATCAATAAAGTATAGTTCCTCACCCGATATCATTATGTTCCGTGATTGAAAATCGCGGAATTGTAAAAGTTGATTATCGCCATTGAGTACAATCTCTTGTAGGTAATCGAAAACCTTTTCGAGCTCTGCTTCATCGAATATCATACCCGATGGTTTTAGGAAACAGTACTTAAAGTAGTACATGTCCCACATCACCGACTTGGCATCGAAATGTGAAACCGGATATAGCTTTGTGGGGTCAATACCATTATAGCCCAAGACATTGAATTTGGCAAGGTTACATACAGCCTGCCTAATGAGGCTCTCAACCACTATACTATTGGAACCTGTATCGGTAATGATATCGTATAGCGACAAAGAGCCTAAATCGGTTTGCAGGTAATACTTCTTGCACACCGAAACACCCAAAATCTTTGGAACAGGAATATTGCTATTGGTGAGATGATTCGAAAGATATATAAAGGTTTCGTTTTCCCTCACATCATCATTAAAGGTTCCAATGCAGGACTTTTGACTGGATATAATTCGATAGTAAATACGCGCTGAACCGGAGCGGGGCATCAGTACAACGCTCTCAGGGGAATGCCCATAAACCTGTATGTAGAGATTAGTGAGGTTATCGATATGCGAATTGTGGCTCATAATTAACTGAAAAGTAGCATTAGTAAAACGATAAATAGCAATGCAGGCAGCATATTGATTACATCAAAACGCTTAATCTCTAATATGTTAAAGCCCAAGGCTACCAAAAGAATACCTCCAACCGCTGAGAGCTCGGTAATCATACTGGTGGTTAAGCTTCCCGCTGCGTATGAAGCAATTAGTGTTAACCCACCCTGGTAGATGAGCAAAGGTAGAGTCGAAAAAAGTACCCCAACCCCAAGTGTTGATGCCAAAACAATAGATGAGAAGCCATCCATCAAACTTTTAAGGTAAAAAAGTTTAGGTGTCGCACCCGTTCCCTCCTCAATGGCACCAAGTACCGTTAAGGAACCCATACAATAAAGAAGGAAGGCAACAACCAATCCCTCCGAGAAACGATTACCTGAAATTTTAAACCGATTTTTCAGTTTGCTCGAAAAATCGTCGAGCCTTCTCTGCAAATCGAGCAAAGTACCCGAGAGCACACCTAATATCAAACTGAATACAACCAAAAGCGGCTCATTTGTTTTGATAGCCATCGAAAACCCTAGCACCAGGGTAAACAGCCCAACTACATGAAAAAAAACTTTGCTGTATCGGTCGGGCAAACGAGAACCAATCAGCAATCCTATTGATCCTCCAGCCAATACAGCAATGACGTTAATGATTGTTCCGGTCACTTAATATGCAATTTTTATTATACTGCTAAAATAGGATGTTTACATCAGAATAAACAATTGTTAAAAAAAAAATTTAAGAGTAAATGAATAAAGTTAGTATATTTGAATTGAAAAATATGATTTATGCCATTACCCACGAGTAGCAAAATGCAGTTTAGCCTGTTAAAGAAAGACGAAATCATTGATTTTGTTGAGTTTAACATTACAGGTGATGCTGAAAACTACATTCGCTGTGATGAAGAGTCGTATTACCTTCAAACAAATGTGTTCAACATCTTTGCAGGCTGCTTTGAACGCAGCCACCATTTGTTCGATTACATTTCGCCCACCATGTATAATGCCCGCCGTTTCATTCCCCTTCGAAATGAATTGCTTGTTAACCTTGAGAAACTCCTTGTAATTAAAAACGTATCGCAGTTCCAGCAGTACTTGAGCCAAGTGTTTTTGGGTAAAGACTTGCTCGAAGTCCTAAAGCAGATTGATCCTGAATACGAAAAGCATTGGAAGGGCTACATCCGACGCCTTATTCAAGTAAATAGGCATTTGATGAGGCTCATTGACCAGTGTATAGACGAGGAACGCATACTTTGGGTAATTCCCTACTAAGAAATCAAAAATTATCAACCTTAAACCCAAGTTTAATCAACTTAGGGGTATCGGCATTTGTTTTCAGAACCCTAAAACCTGTAAAATCGCGTCGGTAACTATAGGTATTCCTGTAATCCTCGAAACTTAAATTTATATTTCGAATATCATCTATTTCAACTTGATACGATTTGACGATAGCATCTGAGAGATTGTCGGCGGAATCAATTACCTGCAATTCGGCAAGCGGATTTGGCATAGGCCACCATGGTTCAAGCCCAAGATTAAAGTGTTGGCTAATAGTTTCAATCACCATTTTGGTTGCCATTACTTTCCCCTCAAGCGAGTAACCAGCGATGTGAGGTGTTGCCACAAGGGAACGGCTGGCTAACTCCATGTTTAACTTGGGTTCATTCTCCCAAACATCAATAGCCACATCGGCATTGGGGTTTTGTTTTAAAAAATGGATTAGAGCCGTTTCATCAATCACCCCACCCCGCGATGAGTTTAAAATGTATGCGGTTGGCTTGCATAAAGCCAAGTTTTGGCCATTTAACATGTGGAAGGTTGGATACTTTCCCGATTTAGTAAAGGGTACATGAAAGGTAATGATATCGGAAACCTTTAGTAATTCGTTTAGGTCAGCAAATGTCGATAAGTTCTCGGATTCTGCTCTAGGGGGGTCGCAACACACCACTTTCATGCCTAGGGCATAACCCAGTTCAAGCACCTTGCTGCCAACATTCCCAACACCAACAATTCCTAAAGTTAAAGAATGAGGGTTAAGATTTTTTGACCGTACCCATTTAACAAGGGCTGACCCCACCCATTGCTGAACAGCAGCAGCATTGCAACCGGGGGCGGTATGCCACGATATTCCATGAGCATTGCAGTACTGGGTATCAATGTGATCGTAGCCAATTGTAGCCGAAGCAATTAACTTAACCTTAGAATCATCGAGCAAATGGGCATTACAAATGGTTCGGGTTCGTGTAATAAGCACATCGGCATCCTTAACGCTATCCTTACCAATAAGATGTCCCGGTAAATACTCAACATCGAAAAAGGGTTCAAAAACACCTTTTAGGTAAGGAATATGGCTATCGGCTACAATTTTCATGAATAAAGTTTGTGCAAAGATAGCATGTAAAAACTGTTAAACACATTATTGCCAAACTATCAAAATAAACTATTTTTACGACAAAATTGGAAGAATGATTTTAGCCCCATTATCGGAATTTGGAACATACCTGAAACTTCACCCACTTTTCGATCGGGTTGAGCAGGCACTAATAACACTCGATTTCAGTAAACCCGGCGAAAAAATTTACATCGACGGCGAA
This sequence comes from Bacteroidales bacterium Bact_07, assembly GCA_001603415.1. Taxonomy (GTDB): domain Bacteria; phylum Bacteroidota; class Bacteroidia; order Bacteroidales; family Tenuifilaceae; genus Tenuifilum. The sequence continues at coordinate 4,819 of LUYY01000178.1, forward strand.
AACCTTATAGCCATTCCCTCATTTAACAAAGCCCGAAATGCGAGCGAAGCTCCCCTAGAATCGCATGATAGGTATATCGATATCCAAATATGTTTGCAAGGTGATGAGACAATGGGGTGGCGCGACCGACAAACCTGCAATGCCATTAAAGAACCCTATAATAGCGATAACGACATAACCTTTTACTCCGACCAACCCACATGTTTTGTTACTCTAAAACCAAACCAGTTCGCTATTTTTTACCCTTCCGATTGCCACGCACCGCTTATAGGCGAAGGATTTATTAAAAAAGTAGTTTTTAAGGTAAAAATTGATTTCTAGTAGCATAGTTTTTGTAGTAAACATTATTGCCAAACCAAACTAACCAATATATGAAACGCAACTTACTGCGACTTGCTATTGCACTGGCTATGCTAACAATGGGTGCCTGTGCTACCATCTTAAACTCCACAAAGCAAAAGGTTAGCTTAACATCGAATCCGATTGGTGCTGAAGTTTATATTAACGGCAAGAGCACCAATAAAACTACACCCTGCAATGTTTGGGTAAACCGAAAGGTAAAGAAGGGAACCATAAATGGGCGAAACCAGTATATATATGAGTTCCGTAAGGATGGTTTTGTTCCATACACCTATACCGATAATGCTGAGGTAAGCAGTAAAATTTGGCTTAACTTATTCCTTAACGTTGCAGCCATTCCAGCCTTTGGTATCGACTTCATTTCAGGCGGGGCATACTACTATGATAACGATATTATTGCATCGTTACAGAAGGAATCGGCCGGTTACGTGGTAATTCGCGACACAGTGGTTAAACAGGTTTACGTTACTGCACCCGAGGCCAAAGGCTACATGTTCGAGAAACTATCGGATGTTGATGTTGATATTCCTAACAACAACCTGGAATACCCCTTGCGCTTTGCGCTAATTATTGGCAACGAAGATTACAGCAGCAAACAGATTGACTTGAACAAAGAGGTTAACGTTGATTTTGCCCGGAACGATGCTAGCGCGTTTAAGGAGTATGCTACTAAAGTTTTAGGTATTCCTGAAAGCAACATCATCTTTTTGCTCGATGCTACCGCAGGCCAAATGAACCAAGCCATAGCTAAAACAAACCTTATTATTAAGAACGCAAAAGGGAAAGCCGAGGTATTTGTGTACTATGCAGGGCATGGCCTGCCCGATGAGGTAACCCGCGAGCCATATCTCATTCCGGTAGATATCAGCGGGCAAAATGCACGTGATGGTATTAAACTAAACGATTTATACGCTAAGCTAACCGAATATCCATCGAAAAGAGTGATTGTTTTCCTTGATGCATGTTTTTCGGGCGGAGCCCGTAATAAAGAGTTGGTTGCCGCCCGTGGTGTTAAAGTACGTCCCACCGAGAGCCTGCTTCAAGGGAATATTGCCACCCTATCGGCTGTATCGGGTGAGCAAACAGCCCTTCCTTTCAAGGAAAAATATCATGGTTTTTTTACCTATTACCTACTTAAGAAGTTGAAAGAAACCAAAGGTAATATAACCTTTAAAGAGCTAAGTAGTTATCTGGACGAAATAGTACCTCTCCAATCGGTTCTTCTGAATAGTAAGGAACAAACACCTATTCTAAGAATGGGCATTAACCCAACCGAGGATATGGAGAATTGGGTACTTATCAAATCGAACTAATCTGGCATAAAAGTTGTTAAAGCTAGGTGCCAAGCCTAGCTTTTTTAATACCATGAGTAAAAAGATTTTATTCATAGCTTTCATTCTCTTACTCTCCCTCAATATATTGTGGGGGCAGGTAAAGTTTAATGTAAGCGGATATCTAAAGGACGCTCAAACTGGCGAAGTTCTTATTGGAGCAACAGTTATTGCTAAAAGTATAAACATTGGCACAGCCACAAATAGCTATGGTTTTTTCACCATATCTCTTCCCAAAGGTGAACATGTAATATCCTTTGGTTACTTAGGCTATAAGACCGAAGAAAAGTTAGTACAGGTCAACAAAGATATTAGGCTAGATATTGAGCTCACGCCAAATACGCAAGAAATTCAGGAAGTAGTTGTTAGCAGGGAAAAGGGCAATAGTAATGTTCGGCGTACCGAAATGAGCCTTGTAAAACTTGACATGAGAAATGTAAAGCAAATACCTGCACTTTTGGGCGAGGTAGATGTGATTAAAGCCATTCAACTGCTCCCTGGAGTTCAAAGCACAGCCGAGGGTGGTTCAGGGTTTAGCGTTAGAGGTGGCGCTTCGGACCAAAACCTGATCATTCTTGACGAGGCAACGGTTTACAACGCTTCCCACCTTATGGGTTTTTTTTCGGTTTTCAACAACGATGCCATAAAGGATATCAAACTGTATAAAGGGGACATGCCCGCATCGTTTGGGGGAAGATTATCGTCGGTGCTTGACATTAAAATGAAAGAGGGGAACAGTAAGGATTTCAATATTACCGGTGGAATAGGCAGCATATCGAGCCGGTTCACAGCGGAAGGACCAATAATCAAAGACAAAAGCTCATTCATGGTATCGGGTCGTAGAACCTATGTGGATGTCTTTTTCCCTCTTTTCAATAACGAAGACCTAAAAAAAAGTACACTTTACTTTTACGACTTAAATGCTAAACTTAATGTGACCGTAAACCCTAACAACAGAATTTTTGTTTCGGGATACTTTGGGCGCGATATGTTTGGACGCGATATTAACGGTTTTGGTTTTGGCAATCAAACCTTCTCGGCCAGGTGGAATCATATCTTTAAGCATAACCTTTTCATGAACACCACCCTTAACACAAGTAACTACAATTACTTCTTGGAATCGAATACCAATGATGCCAACGCCATTAGGTGGGAATCCAATATGGAGGAGGTTAGCCTAAAACTTGATTTTAACTATGCCATTGGTCCAAAGTATCAACTTAAATTTGGTTTATCGAGTGCATACCTAACATTTATGCCTGGTTTAATAAAGGGAACTAACCCTCAATCGTTTATTCAGCGGTGGGAAATACCCAAACAGCATACCCTTGAACATGGTATTTACTTTTCGAACGAGTTCGATTTCGGTCGGATTTCCTTTAAAGCTGGATTAAGAGTTTCGGCTTTTCAAAATATTGGGAAAGGTGAAAGCTTGGTTATTTCGCCCGATTACAGAGTTACCGAGAGAATATATCACCCTAAAGGTGAAATATACAATACCTACATTAGTCCTGAGCCCCGACTGGGATTAGTTTACCGCTTAAGCGACAGCAGTTCCATAAAAGCTAGTTACTCACATACAACCCAGTATGTTCAACTGGCATCCAATTCGCAGGGTGGAAATCCGCTTGACGTTTGGTTTCCGGCCTCCCCCAATATTAAGCCCCAGCAGGCCGACCAGTGGGCGCTGGGTTACTTCAGAAACTTTTTAAACAACCAGATTGAGGCATCGGCAGAGGTTTACTACAAAAACGTAAAGAACTTTGTAGATTTTAAAGATTTTGCCGATGTACTTCTCAACGATGAACTCGAAGCCGATATTAGGCAAGGGAAAGCATACTCTTACGGTTTGGAACTGTTCACCCGTATCGATTTAGGGAAGTGGGAAGGATGGGTAAGCTATACTTATGGCAGAACCTTCCGCAAAACTCAGGGAGTTAACATGGGAAATACATACAGCGCAACCTACGATAAGCCCCATAATGCAACCGTTGTGCTTAGCTACCACTTCAACAAGCAGGTTACGCTTTCGGCCAACTGGATTTACTCCACAGGCCAAACCTACACCCAACCAACCGGACGATACGAGATTGACAACATCACCATACCAATATATTCCGATAGGAATGCAAAACGGTATCCCGATTACCACAGGCTCGATTTAGCCGTAAACATAAAAACCAAGAAGAGCCTAAGCCGCAGATGGAAAAGCGAATGGAATATATCTATTTACAACATATACAACAGGCATAATGCATGGACCATAAACTTTGTTCAGGACGAGAAGAACCCAAGTATAACCTATGCCGAAAAAACCTACCTATTCCCTATTATTCCATCGGTAACCTATAATTTTAAATTTTAACTATGAATAGATTATTCACTATAATCGGTTTAGTAAGCATAATGGCACTATCGTGTACTGAACGAATTGATATCGATTTAGAAACATCGGACAGCAAGCTAATAGTTTATGGAAGCATTACCACCGATACCATGAGCCATTGTGTCAGGTTGATTCAATCGGTGCCATACTATAGTCCTACTCCTCCCCCGCCCGTTTCTAATGCCACGGTTTACATAATGGAAGGCAGCACAAGGATAGACTTAACGGAAGATACCAATAACCCGGGATACTACTACACTGCACCAAACGTTTTCGGGAAATCGGCAACAACTTATACTCTTTACATCGAAAATGTTAACATTAGCGGTATCAGTTCGTTTCGAGCCGAAACACAAATGCCAACACTACTTGAGGGCTATCAAACTAACTATCTGGATTCAATAAACGTAAGCTACAATAAAAATTGGGATGGCTGGGTGGTAAATGGATTTGCTAAAGAGCCACAAAACATGCGAAACTACTATATGTTCCGGGTTAAAATAAACGATATCCTTTACAGCGATAGCCTTACCAATTTGGTCTTAGTTGATGATAAGTTTTTTAATGGGAATAATACCGAGGGGGCTGCCTTTTACTTTATCCCCGAGAAGGACACTCTGAAGGTAGGAAGCAAGGTAACTTTAGAGCTTTGTGCTA
>LUYY01000179.1 GCA_001603415.1 Bacteroidales bacterium Bact_07
ATTAACTATCCAAAAAATATCTATCTTTATTCATTAAAAAATTGTTTAAAATCAATTTAAATAGCTGTTTAGGCATTGCAAAATATTAGTATTTTTGCATCAAATTGAAATATCTAAATTTATAAATATTAATAGTTATGGCAGTATTCAAATCACTAAGCACCGACGATGCAAAGGACTCTACAGGTAAGGATTTACCTGTAGAAAAAGTGCGGGTTCTGATTCTGGGATCAGGCCCTGCAGGCTATACTGCTGCAATATATGCAGCAAGGGCTAACCTTAAACCTGTACTTTACGAGGGTATTCAGCCCGGTGGGCAGTTAACCACCACAACCGAAATTGAGAATTTCCCTGGTTACCCCAATGGTGTAACTGGTACCGAAATGATGGAAGATCTCAAAAAACAGGCCATGCGCTTTGGAACCGATGTTCGGTTTGGCATAGCAACTTCCACCGATTTATCCAAGCAACCTTACAGGGTTATTATTGATGACGAAAAGGTAATTGAGACCGATGCGCTAATCATTGCCACCGGAGCAACAGCAAAGTACCTTGGAATTGAATCGGAAGATAGGTATAAGGGAATGGGCGTTTCGGCATGCGCTACCTGTGATGGATTTTTCTACCGTGGAAAGGACGTTGCCGTAGTAGGAGGTGGCGATACCGCTTGCGAGGAGGCTACCTATTTAGCCGGTTTGTGCAGTAGGGTTTACATGGTTGTCCGTAAACCTTACCTTCGTGCTTCAAAGGCAATGCAAGAACGTGTTTTCAAAACCCCTAACATTACCGTACTCTTTGAACATGTTACAAAGGAGATTGTCGGTGATCAGAGTGGTGTAAATGGGGTGATTCTTACCAACACTAAAACCGGTGAAGATGTGAAAATTGATATTTCGGGTTTCTTCCTGGCCATTGGACACCATCCCAATTCCGACATTTTCAAACCTTGGATTGAAACCGATGAGGTGGGGTATATTAAAACCATACCCGGAACTACTAAGACAAATCTTCCCGGAGTTTTTGCTTGTGGTGATGTTCAAGATCCTCACTACCGTCAAGCAATTACTGCTGCCGGCTCAGGCTGTATGGCAGCCATTGATGCTGAGCGGTATCTCGGCGAACGAAATTTTTAAAGCAGAACAATGTAGTCATGAAAAGAGAAACCCCGCCAAAGCGGGGTTTCTTTTTATTAGGATTTACTGAATTAGATCTGGGCAATCTTTTCCTTATCGTATTTACCAGCCAGCAGTTTTTCCCTAACGGCTGCAAAGGCGTTAATGGTTTCCTTTACATCGTCGAGGGTATGAACGGCTGTAGGTATAAGGCGGAGTAGGATTTGTCCTTTGGGAATAACGGGGTAAACCACCATGGAGCAGAAAATACCGTAGTTTTCGCGTAGGTCAAATACCATGTTTGCTGCTTCGGGTATTCCTCCCTTCATGTAAACTGGGGTTACTGGCGATTCAGTTTTACCAATATCGAATCCCATATCCTTTAATCCCGATTGGAGTGCATTTACAACCTTCCAGAGGTTATCCTTGAGTTCGGGTTGGGTTTGTAGGAGTTCCAAGCGCTTAAGGGCCCCAATCACCATAGGCATAGGTAACGATTTGGCAAAGATTTGCGAACGCATGTTGTAGGCAAGGTATCGCACTACTTTTTCGTTCGATGCGATGAAACCGCCAATACCAGCCATACTTTTTGCAAAGGTGGCAAAGTAAAGGTCTATTTCGTCTTGAACGTCAAAATGTTCGGGTGTACCGGCACCGGTTTTCCCCATAGTACCAAAACCGTGAGCGTCGTCAACAAGAATACGGAAATTGAATTCCTTTTTCATGTCAACAATAGCCTTAAGATTTCCAAGGTCACCGGCCATGCCAAATACACCTTCGGTGATCAAAAGAATGCCACCACCTGTTTTTTCGGCAGTTCTAGTTGCATGCTGCAACATTTTGCGGCAGCTGTCCATATCGTTGTGCTGGTAAACAAAACGCTTACCGGGGAAAAGTCGGAGGCCATCAATTATACAAGCATGTGCTTCTGAATCATATACAACCACATCATTACGGTTAAGCATGGTATCAATAATTGAAAGCATGCCCTGGTAACCGTAGTTAAGCAGGTAGGCCGACTCTTTGCCTACAAATTTTGCGAGTTTTTGTTCGAGTTCCTCATGCTTGGTGGTTTGACCACTCATCATGCGGGCACCCATGGGGTATGCCATGCCATACTTTGCTGCAGCTTCGGCATCGGCTTTGCGTACTTCAGGATGGTTGGCTAAGCCTAAGTAATTGTTCAAACTCCAAGTTAAAACCTCTTTCCCCCGGAAAATCATTCGAGGTTTAATTTCGCCCTCAAGTTTTGGAAATGAAAAATAGCCATGGCTATACTGCTGCCATTGACCTATTGGGCCCATGTTGTTAATCTTATCAAAAATATCCACAGTTATAAAAATTTTGGTTAATAATTACGTTGTTTCAAATTGACAGCAAATCTATACTAAATTTGCTATCAATGCGTTTGTTAAAAGGAAAATTTATTCACATTGTACACTAATATATTGTATTATAGATAATTAACAATATTTATGATCGATAGGTACTATTTTTTTGTTCTAATAGTTCCAAAACCATTAAATTTCCCAAAGATTTTGAATAAATTTGCCTGCTTAAATTATAGCATTAAATTATAATAGTATCGATTATGAGAATTCAAGGCCTTTTGAAGTTTGAGCGATTTGTGTTTCTTGCGCTGACAGTTGTTTTTTTGTTTTCGTGTAGTGGTTTTGAAAAGGTACTCAAGAGTAAGGACTATGAGTATAAATATAAGATGGCCTTGGAATACTATAAAAAGAAAGATCACTACCGCTACGTAACCCTTTTAGAGCAGCTCCAAAGCGTATATAAGGGTACATTCCGAGCCGATACCATCGATTTTTACTTGGCTCAGGGATACTACTATCAGGGCGATTACCTTTTGGCAGGCCATGAATTTGATATGTTCCGTAAGAATTACCAGCGTAGTGCATTTACTGAGGAGGCTGAGTTTATGTATGCCTATTGCTACTACATGTCGTCACCAAGGCCTGAGCTCGATCAGTCAAATACCCTTGCTGCCATCGAGGCTTTTACCGAGTTTATTAATCGTTATCCCAATTCGCCTCGTAAGGCTGAGGTTAATAAGATCATGAACGAGTTGCGCGATAAGTTGGTTGAAAAATCGTACCTTAGCGCAATGCTATATTACAAGATTGGCGATTATAAGGCCGCCATTATTGCCATTAGGAATAGTTTGAGGGATTACCCGGAAAGTAGGTATCGTGAGGAGTTAATGTTTCATTTACTAAAAGCATCGTATTTGCTGGCCGACAATAGCATTGAGAGTAAGCGCAGGGAACGTTACCAGAATGCGCTCGATGAATACTATTCGTTTATCAGTGAATACCCAAGCTCCAAGTACTCGAGCGAGGCAAAAAAAATGTACGATGCTACCATGAAAGTTTTGCAAAATCTTAACTAAGTACATATATAGCTATGGAGATCAAGAAAATCAATGCACCGCTAAACACAGTTACCCGCGATTTGGATAAGTTGGACAGGGAAACAGGCAATATTTACCAAACGGTTCGTATTATTGCCAAAAGAGCCAATAAGATTAGCATTGATATGAAACAAGAGCTTAACCGTAAGCTCGAGGAGTTTGCTTACTATACCGACAACCTTGAAGAGATTCACGAAAACCGTGAGCAAATTGAAATCTCAAAATTCTACGAGCGACTTCCAAAACCCACCCTTATAGCTGCTCAGGAATACCTCGATGGTAAACTTCACTTCGAGTTCAAGGAAGAACAAACCCCTGAAAGTGAGGCTTAAGGGTAAACATATTTTAATCGGTGTTACCGGTAGCATTGCAGCCTACAAGGCTGCAACGCTTATCCGTTTGCTTGTTAAGGAGGGTGCCGAGGTAAAAGTGGTTATGACACCGCTGGCCAAGGAGTTTATTACTCCCTTAACCTTAGCTACCCTTTCCAAAAATCCAATACTGGTTGATTTCTTCAACCCCGAAAATGGCGATTGGAATAGTCATGTCGATTTAGGCCTTTGGTCCGATCTGTATCTCATTGCACCGGCATCGGCCAATACAATTGCTAAAATGGCTACCGGCGTAGCCGATAACCTCTTACTTACAACATACCTTTCGGCTCGTTGCCCTGTTATGGTGGCCCCCGCTATGGATTTGGATATGTACAGCCATCAGGCAACCCAGCATAATATTAAAACTCTCCAAAGCAGAGGAGATATCATTATTGAAGCGGCAACGGGTGAACTTGCAAGTGGACTGAGTGGTAAAGGCAGAATGGAGGAGCCTGAGAATATTCTGGAGCAGGTGGTAAGTTTTTTTTTAAGCAGTCAGCGCCTTAGTGGAGTAAGGGTATTAGTTACTTCTGGCCCAACCCTTGAGCATATTGATCCTGTTCGGTTCATTGGAAACCATTCCAGTGGTAAAATGGGCAATGCTATTGCCCTTGAGTTAGCTCGTCAAGGAGCCGTGGTCGATTTGGTTAGTGGTCCGGTTCCACAACACCCTAGTCATCCCAATATCAATATACATAAGGTAACAAGTGCTGCCGAAATGTTCAACGCAGCCCTGGCCCTTTTTGAAAAATCGAATGTTGCAATACTTGCCGCTGCAGTTGCCGATTTTACTGCTGAAAATGTTGCAACTCAAAAAATTAAACGCCAAGGCGATGAATTAATCCTTAAGTTAAAGCCTACTAACGATATTGCAGCCCATTTAGGTAAAGTTAAAAAGAACAATCAGCTCCTTATTGGCTTTGCGTTGGAAACAACCAACGAAATGGAAAATGCAAAAGCAAAGCTGGAACGGAAAAACCTCGATATGATTGTTCTTAATTCCATGAACGATCCCGGTGCCGGATTTGGATCCGATACCAATAAGGTAACCTTTATAAAACGAAATGGACAAGTAATTCCTTTTGATACCAAACCCAAGGAAGTGGTTGCAAAGGATATTGCTAACGCTATTTTTGAGATGTTGCACCAAAATGCTGGCTAGCATGAAAAGGTTGGTTATTTTCTTTTTGCTCATACCCCCTTTCCTTGTCAACTCACAGGAATTGCGATGTAACGTATCGGTGAATTCACAACGAATTCAAGGAACCAATAGGCTCCTGTTCCAAAACATGCAAACCGCCATTTACGAGTTCATGAATAATACCCCATGGACTAACCATGTTTACGGATTTGATGAGCGCATTGAGTGTAGCATCATGCTTAATATAACCGAGCAGATTGGTTCCGATGAGTTTAAGGGAACCATCCAGGTTCAATCCCGACGGCCGGTATTTAATACCTCCTATAACACAACTATGCTTAACTTTCAGGATAATAACCTTCACTTCCGTTACCGCGAATATGAAAAACTCGAGTTTTCAGAATCATCACACCTTAGCAATTTGACTTCCATTCTTGCCTTTTATGCGTATATCATTATTGGATTGGATTACGACTCCTTTTCGAGGCTTGGAGGTACCGAGTACCTTCAGAAGGCCGAACGCATTGTAAACAATGCCCAAAATGCTGTTGAGCGTGGATGGAAAGCCTACGAGGGAAACAGAAAGAATCGGTATTGGATGATTGAAAATCTTCTAAATCCAAAGTACCAGCCTTTACGCGAGGCAATCTACCGATACCATCGTTTGGGATTGGATGTGATGAGCGAAAAGGCGGCTGAAGGACGAGCCGAAATAGCCGAATCCCTTGTTTTACTTCAACGCCTTTACCGTGAGAAACCAGACCCATACCTTTTTGCTCTGCAGCTATTTTTTGATGCCAAAAACGAGGAACTTGTTAACATTTTTTCAGAGTCGTACCCTACCGAAAAAGCTCGCGTGGTAAACATTCTAACGGAAATCGATAATCCAAACGCAGCTAAGTATAAACGTATCATAGAACAGAATCCTCAATAACTCCATCAATAGCATGATTCGTAAACTATACATACAGAACTATGCTATAATCGATGAACTTGAAATTGAGTTCAAACAAGGATTGAATATTATCACTGGCGAGACCGGTGCCGGTAAATCGATATTACTTGGAGCACTATCGCTAATTCAGGGACAGCGCGCCGACACCTCAGTGCTTAAGCATAACGATAAGCCATGCATTGTTGAGGTGGAGTTTGATATTTCGGAATATCACCTAAACCACTTTTTTGAGGCATACGATATTGATTACGATGATATCACTACTATTCGTCGCCAGATTAGCGATAATGGCAAATCGCGTGCCTTTATCAATGAAATTCCGGTAAATCTGAATCAGCTTAAGGAGTTAACCGAAAAACTTATCGATATTCATTCGCAGCATCAAAATCTTTTGTTAGGAAATCCACGCTTTCAGCTCGATGTGCTTGATGCCTATGCAGTTCCCAAAGAGATGCTTGCCGATTACCGCCAGCTATACGATGAGTATAGGAAATTGAAAACCGAACTCGATAGGTTAGAGGCAAATGCCGCGAACGCTAAACACGATTTCGACTATCTTTCGCATCAGCTCAGTGAACTTAAAGCTGCAAACCTGCGAAATGGCGAACTCGATGAGTTGGAGGCTCTTCAAAAACAGCTCACCCATGCTTCCGATATCAAAACAGCCCTAGAATTTTCCTATGGAACACTAAATGCTGATGAACTTGCTGTTTTGTCCAGGGTTAAGGAGATTGAAGCCAACCTTCGACGCATAGAGCCGTTTTTTTCACAGGTTGGCAATTTAATTGCGCGCATTGAGAGTTGCCGAATAGAGTTCAAGGATATTGCCGATGAGATTGACTTGCTCAATACCAAGGTTGAGGTTGATGATGAACAGCTATCAGCAGTAACACAACGAATCGATCTAATCTACTCTTTGCTGAATAAGCATCGTTTGGCCAATTTTGATGAGCTTATTGAGTTCCGGAACCAGCTCGAGGTTCGGGTAAACGAAATTGCTCAAATCGACTTTAACTTAGATGAAAAGCGTAAGGTTATCGGGCAGTTGGAACAAAAGCTGCACGATAAGTCGATAAATCTGAATCAGCTCAGAACCCAATCGGCACCTAAGGTTGAGCAGTATGTGTCGGAATTGCTTCAGCAATTAGGCATCAAACATGCTGTTTTCAGAATTGCAATTGATAAGTATGCTGATTTTCAGCCCTGGGGAACCGATAGGATTACCTTTTACTTTTCGGCCAATAAGCAAATTGAGCCGCAGGAATTATCGAGGGTCGCTTCGGGTGGTGAACTTTCCAGGTTGATGCTTAGCTTAAAATCGCTACTGGTAAAGTCAACCGGCATGCCAACCATCATATTCGATGAGATAGATACGGGTGTTTCCGGCGAAATTGCTGATAGGATGGGAACCATCATATTTGAACTGGCCCAAGGTATGCAGGTAATCAATATAACACATCTTCCACAAATTGCTGCCAAGGGCACCAACCATTTCCTGGTTTACAAATCGGTAACCAATAATCAAAGCTCAACAGGTATAAAGCTTCTTACCCCCGATGAAAGGGTTTTGGAAATTGCCAAGATGCTTAGTGGCGAAAAGGTTACCGATGCCGCACTCATGAACGCCAAGGAACTCCTGAAATCAAACGTTAGTTTAAGCTAATTGAACTAAATTCTGTTTTGTTTGTTTATCTTTGCTAGTTCAACT
>LUYY01000180.1 GCA_001603415.1 Bacteroidales bacterium Bact_07
ACAAAAAATAAATACTGACACTTAGTAAACTTTTTGGGGCGAGTAAAATCGAAAACATAGTTGAATGAGTAATAATCAAACCATTATTATTACTTTTAGGGAAAGTTAAACCAAATCTAAATATCTAACTATCAACACTTAAACTTTTTAAAAATGAAAAGAAAAAGTTTGTTAATTCTAACCATTGGTATAATGGGAGCATTGATTTCGTGCACCAGTAAAAAAGGAGTTGAGAATCCTTTGCTAGAGGAGTATAAAACCCCATTTGGTGTTCCCCCTTTCGATAGGATTAAGGTTGAACACTTTGAACCGGCGGTTGCCGAAGCAATTAAACAACAGCTGGCAGAAATTGAAGCCATTACCTCAAACACCGAGGAACCAACTTTTGAAAACACCATTTTAGCCTTAGACAACAGCGGCGAACTGCTGGAAAATGTGGTTCTCACCATGGAAAACATCAATTCTGCCAATACCAGTGATTCACTGCAAGAAGCTCTCAAAAAGATTTCGCCCATGCTTTCGAAGCATCGCGACGATATCAGCATGAACCCAAAACTTTTTGAGCGCGTAAAGGCTGTTTACGAGACTATTGGTAAAAGGGAATACACTCCGGAGCAAAAACTGCTTATTGAAAGAACCTACAAGGGCTTTGTTCGGGGAGGTGCAAACCTCGATGCCGAAAAGCAAGCCAAACTTAGGGAAATAAACCAACAACTCTCGATGCTTGCCTTGCAATTTAATGAGAATCTTCTTGCCGAAAACAACGATTACCGCATTGTAATTGATAAAGAGGAAGACCTTGCTGGATTACCCGAATCGGTAAAAGCGATGGGTGCAGAAGAAGCAAAGGCTCAAGGAATGGAAGGCAAATGGGTTTACACCATCTACAAGCCTAGCATGCTGCCTTTCCTTACCTACTCACAAAACCGTGAACTGCGCGCGAAACTCTACTATGGCTACTACATGCGAGGCAATAATAACAATGCTCACGATAATAAGGAAATCATCAAAAAGATTGTTGACCTCCGCCAACAGAAAGCAGAGCTACTGGGATTTCCTACCCATGCTCACTATGTTTTGGATGTAAATATGGCAAAGGTGCCTGAAAATGTTTATGACCTACTTAATAAACTTTGGAAACCTGCCATTGCAAGAGCCAAAGCCGAGCGCGATGAAATGCAAAAACTGGCAAACGCTGAAGGCGCTAAGTTCAAAATTGGCCCTGCCGACTGGTGGTATTACGCTGAAAAGGTTCGCAAGGCAAAGTATGATTTGGACGAGGAGATGCTTCGCCCTTACCTGTCGCTCGATGCCGTTCGTGCAGGGGTATTCAACCTTACCGGAAAGTTATACGGATTGAAGTATGTAAAACGTACCGATTTACCCGTTTACCATCCTGAATGCGAGGTTTATGAGGTTCAGGAAGCCGATGGGAAACACGTTGGCATTCTTTACCTCGATTTCTTCCCACGCCCAAGCAAATCGGTTGGAGCCTGGTGCACAACCTACCGTAGCCAAAGGGTTAAACCCGATGGCACTTTTGTAACCCCAGTTGTATCAATTGTTTGCAACTTCTCAAAACCAACAGCCGATAAACCCGCTCTTTTAAGCTACGATGAGGCCGAAACATTCTTCCATGAGTTTGGTCATGCGCTCCATGCTCTATTCAGCAAAGTTCAGTATGCTGGGTTAAGAGATGTTCCCCGCGATTTTGTTGAACTCCCAAGCCAAATCATGGAGCATTGGGCTGGTCATAAACAATACCTGAAAGAGTATGCCCGTCACTACCAAACCGGCGAACCTATGCCCGATGAGCTAATCAATAAGATTGAGGCAAGCGGCCATTTCAACCAAGGTTTTGCGACTACAGAGTACTTAGCGGCATCCATTCTCGATATGGACTTCCACACCCTAACAGCTGACAAGGCTAAGATTGAAGATGTTGTTGCCTTTGAAAAGGCCTCGATGGACAAGATTGGCCTTATCCCTGAAATTTTGCCCCGTTACCGTAGCACATACTTTGCTCATATTTTTAGCGATGTAATGGGCTACTCCAGCGGCTACTACTCATACATCTGGGCCGAAGTGCTCGATAGCGATGCTTTTGAGGCCTTTGTGGAAAGCGGTGATATATTCAACAAAGAAATCGCCAGCAAGTTCCGCACCTGCGTACTTGAAAAAGGTGGCTCAAAGGAAGCCATGGAGCTCTATAAAGATTTCCGCGGGAAAGACCCCAGCATTGAGCCACTCCTCAAGAATAGAGGTTTGAAATAATCCTTTTGTGAATTAATTAGAAAAAGCAGCCCTTGGGCTGCTTTTTTCATATTATGCGAAAATTAGAACCTGCGCTAATACTATTCGTAAAATCATGGTAAGAGGATAAACTGTAGCGTATGCCGCCGATTGTGCATTGGAGGGATACATTCCATTGGCAAACTCTAAAGCAGGAGGGTCAGTCATTGAGCCTGCTAGGGTTCCCATTATCTCCAAAAAATTAAAGCCCAATAGCTTGGCAAGGATACCAATTAGCAATACCGGAATAGTAGTAATAAGAACCCCATATCCCATTAACCTTATACCCCCATTTAGAAAAGCATCAACAAAGCCTTCACCCGAACCAATACCAACACAAGTAAGAAAAAGCAAGATGCCAAATTCTCTTAGGAAAGCATTAGCACCGGGACTTATATAGGTATTTAATCTCCAAATACGGCCTTTATGACCAAAAAATATTGCTACCAGTAGTGGGCCTCCGGCAAGCCCAAACTTTGCTGGTGCAGGTAAGCCTGGTATAAAAATGGGTATACTGCCAACTAAAACACCCAAAAATATACCAATAAAAATGGGAAAAGTATTAGGTGTGGTAAGTTCACGAACTGAGTTTCCAAGCTCATTGCGAATTTCATCAAGCAAATCGCGCTTACCAACAATTCGAAGCATATCGCCCATCTCAACTACGGTATCAGGAGTTGGCAGGATTTCAATACCTGCTCTAATAATGCGCGTAATATTTGCCTCGTAACGACGATAAATCCCAATTTGTTCAATAGTTTTTCCTGCCAATTTGCGATTGGTAAATAACACATGGAACATCGCCAGATTTCCGGGTAAACTTCGTTTATCCTGTAACGATATACGTCCCACTTTAAGTTCTATATCGGGGAAATGTACTTCAGGTGCAGCACCATAGATTGTATCGCCCTTTTCGATGACGAGACTATCGGTTGCTATTAGCATTTCAGTTTTACGACCAACACGTGAAATAACCATTTCGCCTTGCAACTTCTGCTTAACAAAACCTATGGATTTCCCAACAATATTTTCATTGGTTACTTCAACCATTATACTCTCAATTCTTTTGGTACTTATATTGTGTTTTGCTTTGTATAATTCATTTTCAGTGTTAAGATTTACCCTAAAAAGAAACCGCAGCATTACAATTCCAAGGATAAGACCAATTACACCAAATGGATAAGCTAAAGCGTATGCCATGCCTGCTTCACTTGAACCATTAGGAATTCCTAACTCATTAAGCATTTGTTGAGCAGCACCAAGGCCGGGTGTGTTGGTAACAGCACCACTCATTAAACCTACAGCCTGTTGAGTACTTACTCCACCGAAATACTTAATTACCAATGCAATAGCAAACCCCACAAAAACAATGGCAATTGCTAAAAAGTTTAATTTTAAGCCACTGCTTCGAAAAGTGGTTATAAAGCGTGGCCCAATATCAATACCGAGCGCGTAAACAAAAAGGATTAATCCAAACTCTTTTACAAAGTGCAACATCTCATGGTTACCCACTATTCCAAAATGGGCAATCAATATACCAGCAAATAGAGCACCAGAACTTCCAAGTTTTACACCCTTTACTTCAATCTTCCCAAGTAAAATCCCCATTGCTGCTGCCAATGCAATAGCTATTAGTGTACTTATGACACTATTCCCCAAAAGTAAACCTGAAAAAAACTCAACCATAACTTAAAATTTTTTTAATTGATCGGCTAGTATCCCGTTCTCAAAAGTAAAAGTATTGATAATAAGTGAAATTTCGCCTAAATAGTTCGATTGAATTGATTCAATTGTATTAAGATTATGAATTCCGGGTAACCAGGTAGTTCGGAATTGATAGTTAACCCCTGATTCCTTAATAATATTAATTGACTCTTTAATATTGGTAACAATTTCATCATCAGGAATCCCAATTACCTTAGAGTATTCCCCTTCAACCGGAACAGTTTTAATATCCATGGCTATAAAATCGACTAAATTGTTAGTTAAAATACATTTTACCATTTGGGGATTCGACCCATTAGTATCGAGTTTAACACTATACCCCATTGATTTAACTTCGCTTAAAAAATCTGGCAGATTCTTGTGTATGGTAGGCTCTCCGCCAGAAATTACCACTCCATTGAGCCATTGCCTTCGCTCGACAAGTAAATCCATTACAACATCCATTTTCAGGCACGAAATGCCATTGTGGGATTTGACAAGCCAATGGTTATGACAGTACCAACATTGGAAGTTACAGCCAAGGGTAAACAGAACGCATGCGAGTTTACCCGGGTAATCTATTATAGTCTGATATTGAATGGCTGCAATCTGCATATTTACCTAAATTTATCATTAGATGAAGATTTTGATGAACTTTGATATTTAGTTGGATTTACGAATAGCTACTTAAAGCATGGTCAAATAACTTCCTATCGTCAAATTCGGATTGTTTTCCCTCGTTCCACTGCTGTACAGGGCGTATATAGCCTACAATACGAGAAAACACCTCACACTCACTACTCTGTCCAACTTCTCTGCACTTTGGGCAAATTTTATGTTCCCCATAAAGATACCCGTGCGAAGGGCAAATGCTGAAGGTAGGCGAAAGGGTTATGTATGGTAACCGAAACGAACTAAGAACCTTTTTAACTAAAAGTTTTACCATTTTCGGGTCGGGTTGCTTTTCTCCCAAAAAAATATGAAAAACCGTTCCTCCTGTATACTTTCCTTGAAGGTTTTCCTGATGTTTAAGAGCAGTAAAAAGGTCGTTGGTATATGATACTGGTAGTTGAGTTGAATTGGTATAGTAAGGTTTTGCGCCTTTTAATACTTTGTCGGTATTGGCTACCTTGATATCGGGATAGTTTCGCCTATCAATTCGAGCCAGTCTATAAGAAGTACTCTCGGCTGGTGTAGCTTCAAGATTATAAATATTTCCGGTTTCTTCCTGTATAATAGCCAGTTTTTCACGGATAAAGTCCATAACCTTGATGCTGAACTCATACCCGGTAGATTGAGAAATGTCAACCCCTAAAAAGTTAAGACAACATTCATTCATTC
>LUYY01000181.1 GCA_001603415.1 Bacteroidales bacterium Bact_07
TATTCTTAAGAATTTCACGTTGTTGGTCTGGAGGTAGAATTGAAATACCGGCCAGCAAATCGATAAAGTTTTTAATCATGAATTTTCGTCCATCAGGCCCCCCGAACTGGTCGATAAATCCGTCGGAGAACATATAGAACCAGGTTGGGCTTTCGACCTTGATTACATGGGTTGTAAACTCATCGTTGCGGTAATCCATGCCTCCACCAATCGATTCTTTATCACCTCTAATACGGTTTACCTCATTGTTTACTACGTAAACCAGTGGATTTTTAGCACCCGAGAATTCAACAGTGTTGGTTTTTGTATCAACCACGCAAAGAGCCATATCCATACCATCGCGGTTGTCGGTTTCATCTTGGCGTAGGGTTCTTCGTATGCC
The DNA here is from genome assembly GCA_001603415.1 of Bacteroidales bacterium Bact_07. Classification (GTDB taxonomy): domain Bacteria; phylum Bacteroidota; class Bacteroidia; order Bacteroidales; family Tenuifilaceae; genus Tenuifilum. Next base: position 383 of record LUYY01000181.1, read on the forward strand.
GTTGTTGAGTTCCCTAAGAATGGCTCCGGGTTTGTGAATTCCACGGAACACAATATCGTCGAGTAAGTTATAACCAATCATGGAAAGGAATGCACCGGGAACGCCATGGCCGGTACAGTCAATTGCAGCTACTGCAACCTTACCGGTTTTCTCGGTCGATCCATAGCCAGTGGTCAATTCCTTAAACCAGTAGTAGTCGCCACTAACAACGTCGCGTGGACGGAAAAATATGAATGAATCCGGGAAAATTGCTTGTAAATTGGATTGTGGGGGGAGCAAGGCTCGTTGAATGCCTTGAGCGTAATTAATACTCTTGCTTATGTTTTCGTTCTGTTTCTGTATTTGGTCGCGCTGCTTTTGAATTTCAATGTTTTGCAGGTTAAGTAGCTCGTTCGCTTTTTTCTTATCGGAGTAGTTTTTGTATATGGCAACCGATGAGCCAATCAAAATGATTACAAAGATGGCGCCGGCTAAAATGACAATCCTTTGAACCCTCGATTGAGCTTCTCGTTCCCTCAATTGGGCTTCTTTGAGCATTCTATCTGTATTCAGCAGGTCGATTTCGGTTTGTTTGCGTTGAGCTTCCTCTTCGGCTTTTCGAAGGCTATCCTGTTTTCGCATCACAACAAAATTCAGGGAGTCCTGTGTTGCTTTGGCTTGTAATTCACGTAAACTCATTAGAAGTTCCTGTTGAGTACGCTGCATGCGCTCCTTTTCGGCTTCGGCTTGCGATTTTACAACCTTTGTTTCGTACTCCGTTTTTATTTGTTGTGTGGCCAGCTGTTGCTCATAGGCGCTTGCCATGCCTCCAAACTCTGTTGCTTTGGCCTTATTGCCCAAATTATCGTAGTTTTGGGCAAGCAATTTTAATGAATTGAGAATTAGCCGTGGGTTGTTGACTTGCCTGGAAAGATCAAGCGCTTCCTCAAGGAGTTGAATGGCTTTTTCGGATTGGTTAAGGGCAGTATGAATGTAAGCTACATCTATTAAGCCTGCTGCAACTTCCCCTTTATTGTTAAGTTTCCTTCGGGCCTCAAGGCTTTTGTAGAAGTATTCAAGGGTAAGGTCAAGCCTATCCATGTCAGAGTATATTAGGGCTATGTTGCTATACACAGCCTTAATATCGTTGTAGTTTCCAACCTTTTCGTTAAGGGGAATGGTTTCAAGAAAATAGTTAATTGCTTCCTTGGGATTGCCAAACTCCCAGTAGATAAATGCGATTTTGTTCAGATAAAATGCAGCTTGTTGGGGGTTATTAGCTTGTTTATAACGAACCACTAACTCTTTATACCGGTCGATATCGTCCTGTTTCTCTTTGGGTATGGTAACAATTTCCTGCTGGGCCACTGCGCCAATAGCAGAAACCAAAACCATAAGTAGAATTATGAAAAGTTTATACTGTTTCAACTTTACCCATATTTTACTCAAACATACTTAATTTTTTTTATTGTTCAAAAAACATTTAAAGTATTTATTTTTAAGTAGTGCTTGTTATTGCAGTTTACTTTAATGGTTGTGATAGGATATAAAAGTATTGTTAGTAGTTTAGCCACAACAGATTCCATTAAACCGAAGTACCATGAATTAATAAATTCACCCAGGCTAATAAAAATGGGATGCAGTAACATTTTTAGAGGAATGAATCGGAATAAATCGGAATACAATAATGGGTGGGAATTTGAGTACTTTAAACCAAAATGGGATGGAGAAACATTTTTAGATTTTTAATTCCGAAGTTTTTGGAACGATTAGATTTTATTTGTCGATTCGTCAATTGATTTTTTCAGTTGACGAGTTTAGGTT
>LUYY01000182.1 GCA_001603415.1 Bacteroidales bacterium Bact_07
GTTCAGTCAGGATGCCCTGTTCTCTGACCGGATGAAATACCCAGGTCTGCCACCTGACAGATCCGTCATCCATCACAACCTGAATATCACTGATTGTTGGTTCATTCAGCGACCAGTTCTTAAGGACACCCTCTTTGATTCGGATAAAATCATCCTGGGTGGCCAGAGGGATGCCGTTGGTGTGGAGGAGATCTGATGCCCGTGCATTGCAATAGGTGGCATATGATTCATTGAGATAGAGAACATCCCCTTCGGCACTCAGATGAAGGATAAAGTTCGGGGTCTCATGAGTCAGGTACTGGTAGGTTCTGATCTGGTTCTTCTCTTTTTTATGGGAGGGTGCATTGTGTGCCTGTTCGGCAAGAATAAGTGCAAGTCCCTGTGTCCCGTCATCAAATATACAGGGAACAATAGTCAGATCATATCCCCGCTTTCGCCATAATATTTCTTTGTAAAGAGGGGGTGCGACTGCTCCATTCCGATATTCCTGTATGTATTTTTTTACAACAGGATTGGTAAATGCCGGATGAAATATTTCTGAAAATGGTTTTGATAATAATTCATTCTTATCTGATCCGGTCATTTCCAATAGCCTAAAACCTCCTTGACATACAACAGCTGGTCAAGACCGATGACACAGCCACGGGTAACCAGCGAAAGGGCATGGAATGGTATTCTCGTGGTTATTTTGTAGAGTTTCACTTTCCCATAGGATCGCAGTTCAACCCTGCCCTGCATGTGAAGAATGGACAGATATTTTGCAACCAGGTTCCGGTTCATGTTGAGGGCAGATGATATCTCCCCGATACTGGCTCCCTGTGGAGCGTCGGATAATAATTCCAGGATACGTGAACTGGTTGCAATGTCACTCTCCTGGCTTGGCATATGTTTCTGGTTTTAATTCAGAGGTAATAAGGAGAGCGATATGCATGGCATTATTGCCCGGCAAATAAGCCGTGTTATACTCAATCACAGTTTATACATATTTACTAAGTATTGGTGATATCGGATGACTTTTGATAGAGATGATTTAGGATTCTGTCAGAATGTTCTGAACGGGGTTGCAACGCCGGTTATTCAAATAAGTCCTGACAGGACAATTCAGATGATCAATGATGCTGCTCTTGAAATCCTGGCTTTGACCCGTGAGCAGGCTGTTGGTCAGAAATGCCATGAATTATTCAGAACCGACGATTGTGATGGTGGGGAATGTGCTACCCTTCGGGCTATGAGGGAAAAGAGAAAGATTGAGAGTGAGACTGTTGCTCACATACGGGGAAAAGATATCCCCATCCATTACTATGCCTCTCCATTGTTCAATGATTCTGGTGATGTTATTGGAGCAGTTGAATATTTTGAGGATCTCACTGAGATCAAGAAAAAGGAAGATGATTTAAGACGCGCCGGAAAGGAGATTCAGGGGGTACTCAATGGTGTTGCAACCCCGGTGATTGCCATTGATACGAGCCAGAAAATTACTCATATCAATAATGCAGGAGCAGACCTTTTTCAGAAAAAACCGGAAGATTTTATCGGGACAATTTGCCATACCCTGTTTCAAACTGATGTTTGTCAGGGTGGGAATTGTGCGACCATGCGAAGTATCCGGGAACGTCGGGTTATCACTGAAGAGACGGTTGCCCACATCGGTTCAAGGGATATTCCCATACTCATCACCGCAACCCCGATAGTAAATGATGAGGGGGTATGTACCGGTGCAGTAGAGTTTATTATTGATCTTACCTCTCAAAAAGCAGCAATCCAGGATGTTCTGACGCTCACCAGGGCCGCCGTAGAAGGTCGTTTAAATACCCGTGCAGATGCAAGCAAACATCAGGGTG
>LUYY01000183.1 GCA_001603415.1 Bacteroidales bacterium Bact_07
CAGGTTTTAAGAACATCTTTATTCACTTGAGGTAAATCAAGCCCCTTGTACTCTTTGAATTTTAGGTTACCCATATAAAACGCTGTTAAATACTAATGTCCAAGAAAAAATTAATCCCAAAAAAAATCTCACAAAATTAGAGTTTTTTTCAGACAATCAAAAGTTTAAGTTCCGTTATTAAGGCGTTGCTCGTGTTAGGTGATTAATGTTTGGTTTTTCGATAACGCAAGTATTCACTATCAACTTGCAACCATCGTCCAAATTAGTATCACAGAGTTACTCAGAGTTTTACCCAGGGTAATACAGTGTAAATCATTATAATCCGCATTATCAGCGCTCCCTTCCCAAATTAGTTGTAACTTTATCACGCCAAACTGCTACGAACATGAAGCGCACCATTATTACAATCGTTTTTCTTACACTTGCAATTGCCGGATTGGTATTTATTTTTTACAAGTGGGTAAACAAGAACGATTTCAGGCAATTCAATCCCATTGATGCTATTCCGTTGAATTCAACGCTGATTTTAAACATTGAGGATTTTGAAACCTTTGCTGGTTCGGTTAAAGCCAATGGTTGGTGGAACAGCATAGAAGGGACTGAAATGGTTAAATGCTTTGCCAACGTAGTTAATTTTATTGATAGCACTGCAAAATCGGACGATACGGTACGGAAAATTATCAGGGGTTCGAGCACCATTGTTGCTTTTTACAGCCATACTCAGCAAGGTAGCGAATTCCTTTTCTCACATAAAATACCCAAGGATGTCAATCGTAGTGATATTATCGAGTTGGTAAAACTTCAAAGTTTAGGCCTGGCAAAAGCCGAAGAGATATCGGTTGCAGGGAATACCGGAATTTATGTTGAAGTTCCAATGCACGAGAGTACAAGTTTTACTTTCACTACATTCGGGAACCTTTTGCTTGTAAGCAATAGCCAAGAGTTGCTGGTTGAATCAATCGAAAAGCTAAAAAATGGTTCAGGTGCAAGAACTAATGAACAGTTTCAGGCTGTCTTCCAAACTGCAGCAAGTGGTGTTGCCGCAAATATCTTTTTGAATATCAATGAGCTCTCAAATGCTTTATCGCTTGAGCAAAACGCCAGCGCTTTTAAAGGAATTGCCCGCTGGGCGGGGCTCGATGTTCAGGTATCGCCAAGTACGGTAATTGCCAATGGCCTTATTCTGAATTCGCCCGATGGTAGCGATTATTACAAAATTTTTACCCGCCAAGCACCCGTTCAGTTCACATTACGAAACTATATGCCTGCCTCTACATCGTTTTTTGCCTGGTATGGGTTGCCTAACATTCCTAATTTCATGGCCGACTATAGCGATTATATCGACAACATTGGCCTAACGGAACCCTATAACAAAAATCTATCCGAATTTTTAAGGCTTACTGGGCTGTCGATTGATGAATTCTTAGTCAAAAACGTTGATAACGAAATAGCAGTTATATCCTCAAAATTTGCCAACGATAGTACTGAGTGGTATATACTTGTTAATACCAGAAGCGGATCGGCAACCCTGCAGCAACTCGAAAATTTTGACAAGGCTACAGGCCCCGCTAAGCACGAGTATAAGCCCGATAAGCAGAATAATTTCTTGATAGTTCCAAATCCCATTAAATCGTATTTGCCAACATTGCTTGGCAATAGTTTCTTGATGGTGAACGATAGCTATGTTACTGCTATCGATAATGTGATAGCTTTTGGTTCAAGTGTCAGCGCACTTGAAAGGTTGATTAACGAGTATTTGCGTAACAACACCTTATCGGGAAGTGCTGTTTTTGGGGATGTTCAGCAACGCATATCAACATCATCAAATTTTATATTATACACCAACGGAATGGATTCCTACCCAATAAATGAGTTGCGCTTACATGGCAAACCTTTCCGTTTATGTAAATCCGGCTTAGCGGCCAATCATAGTTTAGTTTGGCAGGTTGTAGGCGGGAGTCAAAAACTCTTTGCCATGCTTGCCATTATTAGCAATCAAGCCGGTTTAACCGAAACCGCTGGTTTGCCAGAAAATGTCAAGTGGGTTTGCAAGTTAAATTCGGCACCCGCTGGCAAGCCTCATCGGGTAGTTAACCATATCAACGGCCAAACCGAGATTCTGGTTCAGGATACCAACCACCAGATATACCTTATAAGTAACAATGGCCATATACTCTGGCAACGAAGGATTGATGCACCCATTCAGGGCGATATTATTCAGGTTGATGTTTTTCATAACCAAAAGCTACAAATGGTTTTTGCCGCGGGCAATGCTATCTACTTAATTGACCGAAACGGAAACGATGTTCAGGGATTTCCGGTTCGCTTGCCAGCCATTGCCACATCGCCTTTATCGACATTTGATTATGAAAAAAACCACAACTACCGTTTTGTTGTTGCTTGTGCCGATAAAAGGATATACTGCTACGATACAAATGGTAAACCCGTAAAAGGTTGGTTTAATTTCAAAACCGAAACGGTTGTCAACAATCGAATAGGCTATGTAAGTTACCAGGGCAAGGACTTTATAGTGATTTTTGACCAAAATCGGCCTTACCTGCTAAACCGGCGTGGCGAGGAGCGTATTAAACCACAAACCTTGTTTGCAAAAGCACCAAATGCCGATTACTATCTGGTTACCAGTCCGGATAAAGGAGCTTACCTGGTTACCACCGATACCCTTGGTGTAATCAATAGGCTATATTTTAATGGTAAGGTTGAGAGCATGGTGCTTGAGCCCTTTACACCAATCCATACTTTCCGCATGTCTGGGAATGACTATTTAATCCTCGACAAGAACAGGATAAGTATTTACAGTGAGTTGCAGCTAAAAAATGTGATACTATCGCCCAAGGGCGATTTTGACCCAGGCTGCCTCCAGGTAGTTGCTAATAACCGCTGCGTTCTAGCATCGCAGAATGGGAATATTTTTGGTTTCGATTTTTATGGTAAACCGCTTAATCAGTTTCCAATAGCAGGGTCTATTCCTTTGGTTGAGGTTGATGCAAAGAATAAATTTTATGTTACCCTATCAAAACAGAAAGGGGTTATTTGCTTTGCCATTAAATAAATAACTATCTTTGCGCACCGTTTCTGTTTAGTAATGATTGCATTTTTAAAATTCATTTTTTACTTCTTCCTGGCCCTTTTCTTATTGGGTTTGATAGGGCGCATTGCCTTGCGTTTATGGTTAAGACGATTGTATAATAAGATGAACCAGGAAGCAGGACAACAATCACCCGATAGTGAAAGGAATAGCGGATTTTCGTTCACCCGGCGAAAAAAGATTATCGATAAAAATCAGGGTGAATATGTCGATTACGAAGAGTTAGATTAGCAATAATTTAATTTTATAAGGTATGGCTGAGGTTGTTGCAGGAATCGATATTGGCGGTACAAATACGGTAATAGGGATAGTAAACCGAAATGGCGATATACTTGCCGAGAGTACCCTTCCCACACGCTGTAATGCTACCTTTGATGTTTTTGTAAAAAACTTAACGGGTGAGATTGAGCGACTTCTCGTGGAACTTGGGCACGAACACCAGATGCTTGGAGTTGGAGTGGGTTCACCCAACGGTTCTTATAATCTTGGTGCAATTGTTGATGCGCCAAATCTTGAGTGGAAGGGCATCTTACCCTTGTGTAAGGAGATAACCTCGTTAACTGGAGTACCCAGCGTGGTTACCAACGATGCCAATGCTGCCGCATTGGGCGAACTGCTATACGGCGCGGCCAAGGGAATGAAAAATTTTGTGGTTATAACCTTGGGTACAGGCTTAGGCAGTGGTATTGTGGTTGATGGCAAATTGGTAATCGGCCACGATGGGTTTGCCGGGGAGTTTGGCCATATAGTGGCCAAGGCCAACGGCCGTCAGTGTGGATGTGGAAAGAAGGGTTGCCTCGAGACATACGCATCGGCTACCGGCCTTAGGCGAACAGCTTTCAAAATGATTGCCGATAGCAATCAGCCCAGCATGCTTCGTAATATTACCTACGATAAGCTTACAGCCAAGATGATTACCGAGGCTGCCAAAACCGGCGACCCGCTTGCAAGGGCAGCATTTGAGTACACGGGGCTAATTTTAGGTACACGCCTTGCCGATTTAACGGCTATTCTCAATCCTGAAGCCATTTTCTTTTTTGGTGGTTTAGCCAATGCCGGCGAATTGTTAATGGATCCGGTACGCCGATACATGGAAGAGTATATGTTTCCGGTGTTTAAGGGGAAGGTTAAGCTTTTAATATCTGGTTTACAGGATAAGAATGCGGCTGTTTTAGGGGCTGCTGCCTTAATTTGGGAAGAGTTAGATAAAGCCAAGCACTAACCAAACGCTTCCCAGTTCTTAGCAAGACCGCCAATACCAGTTTCACGGTAGGCCACTTGTATATCGCGGCCGGTTTCGGCCATGGTTTCCACCGCTCTATCAAACGATACCTTATGTCCGCCATCGGACGAAAGGGCGTAAACGGCACATGAATATGCTTTAGTTGCCGCAATGGCATTACGCTCAATGCAAGGTATTTGAACATATCCCATAACCGGATCGCAGGTAAGCCCAAGGTTATGCTCCATGGCCATTTCAGCTGCGTACTCAATTTGGGTAGGTGATCCTCCCATGATTTGGGTCATTGCGGCAGCAGCCATAGCACATGCTGTTCCAATTTCACCCTGGCACCCAACCTCGGCTCCCGATATGGATGCATTATGCTTTACAAGGTTTCCAATTAGCCCTGCAGTGGCTAAAGCACGAAGCATCTTTTGCTCGGTAATATGTTCCTCGCTGCTCAGGTAGAATAGCAAACCCGGAAGCACTCCCGATGAACCACATGTAGGCGCGGTAATAATTTTACCCCCTGCAGCATTTTCTTCAGCCACAGCAAGCGAAAAAGCAAAAAGCAACCCAACCTGTTTCATGGTGCCATGCGAGTTTAGCGCTTTGGTGTACTGTGCCGATGCTCTACGGGCTAACTTTATTGGACCTGGCAAAACACCCTCATTATCGATACCCCGTTTAACTGTTTCGCGCATGGTTTGCCAAGTTTTGGCAAGAAAGTCCCAAATCTCCTTACCCTCATTGTCCTCAACAAACTCCCAAAGGCTTTTCCCTTCGGTTTTGCACCAAGCCAATATTTCGGTCATGGTGGTCAACCGGTAAACATGGCTGTTATTTAAAATTCCTGTTTTATCTTTTAAATCGCCCCCGCCAATGCTGTAAACCTCCCAGTGGTCAATGAGTTCACCGTCTTGGTCGGTATAGGCTTCAATTATCATTCCGTTAGGATGGAGTGGCAGTGTTTCCTCGGGACGCCAAATGATATCGACCTGTTTAGGGAGAAAACTTTTTCGTAAAGCGCTGTCGGTATGATGCCCTTTTCCAGTAAGAGCCAAACTTCCGTATAATGATACTCGAAAGTAATTAGCCTCAGGGTGGCGTTGCTTCATAATTTCGGCAGCGCGTGCAGGCCCTATGGTATGGCTGCTCGATGGCCCGTATCCTTCCTTGAATATCTCCCGTATCGATAACATGCCCTCAAATATTTTTGGCAAAGCAACATCATTTTTACATCTGTTGCAAGCATTTAGAGTTAATTAACACCTTACATTTATGCTTGTATTATGTGTGTGGTTCCCAAAAATGTTATAACTTTAAACAATATTTAGCAGGTTATGTAAAAATGAACAGGCGAGTTTCAATTCTGATTTTTTTGGATGTTTTTCTTGTAGGGTTTTCCTTTTGGTTGGCAACGCTACTTAAAGGGGTTTCGTTTCTGGTTTATTTGAACAACTATCAGAACGGCATTCTAATTTTCACGCTAATATGGGTATTAACTTCACTAATCTACAATAAATACACTTTTACCTCTTACTCGCTAAGGCATCTAAGCAAAAACATAATCACCTCAAATCTGCTTGTATTGGCAATAATATCGGTACTTATTTTCATAACCCGTAACGATTATTATTCACGTTTCATTGTTTTTAGCACCATTGCGCTCACAACCTTTGTGGAGTTGGTGATATATAATTTGTGGGGTGTTTTAAAACGCACCCAAGTAATTCCCGATGATGTTTTGGGAAAAGTTGAGCGTTCGCTTCGTCGATCTCGACCCATACCTAAAATTAGCGAGGAGTCCATTGACCCTACCCGGGTAAAAACAGTTCAAAAGGCAATTCTTTCCGACTTTAGTCGCGATGTTTACTGTTTTTTGGAACAACATACCAATTTATTCAGCGATAAAACCTTAATTATCTCTACAACTACCAGTTTTAATATACTTAATCAGCCTAACAACACCTATAAAACCATAATCAACCTTAAACGGGTTAACGACATTAGGCGAATTAACAAATTCTTTGAGGCGGTTAACGAGAAAATTCCCGTTGGGGGTATGTTTGTTTGCATGGCCGAAACACAGGAGCAGCGCAAGAAACGAATACTCCGCAAGTTCCCGCCTTTACTGAACTATATCTACTACTTTTTCGATTTTATTTTGAAACGGGTATTTCCCAAATTTTCGTTTACTAAGGGTATTTACTTTTTACTTACCCGCGGCGAAAATAGGGTGATTAGTCGTGCTGAACTTTTGGGAAGGCTTTACTCATGCGGATTCGATATAATTGACGAGCAGGAAATCGACAAGATGCATTACGTAGTTGCCCAAAAAATTCGAAAACCCTACTTCGACATGGAGCCTACCTATGGGCCGCTCATCAAGCTTCGTCGCATTGGGAAAGGGGGTAAGTTCATTAAGGTTTATAAACTCCGAACCATGCACCCATACTCGGAATACCTGCAGGAGTATATTTACCGTAAACATAGCCTCCAAGAGGGTGGTAAGTTTAAGGACGATTTCAGGGTCTCGACCCTGGGGCGTTTTATGCGTAAGCTTTGGATCGATGAATTGCCTATGATTATTAACCTGCTGCGTGGTGAACTGAAAATTGTAGGCGTAAGGCCTTTGAGCCAGCACTACTTTAACCTTTACACCAAAGAGTTACAGGAACGTCGAATAAAGTATAAACCAGGGCTCATTCCGCCTTTCTATGTTGATAACCCCAAAACGATTGAGGAGATAATGGCCTCGGAGATTAAATACCTCGATGCTTACGACAAACATCCGCTACTCACCGATTTAAGATACTTTTTTGTAGCTGTTTATAACATTGTTTTCAAACGGTATAGGAGTAACTAAAAACCCCAGCAAATACCACTTTCAATTTGTAGTTGCTTTCCCAGCATGAAATCGGGCGTGTATTTGTAGCTTGTGTTGTTCCTAATGTCGTTAACTCCACCTGCAAGGTAAATATAACCATCGTTTATTATCTGGTAACGAGCTCCTACTTGCCAGTTGGTTTGCTCCCAGTCAACATGTTCCATAAAGGGCAAGCCAAGCCTTTCAGTGGTAATTTTTGTGTAATCGGGGCCCTTACGGCTTTTGGTAAAATTCCCGTATAGCTGTAAGCCTCTAATTGGGTAGTAACTAATGGCAAAGTGTACCTCATCGGCATTGTCGGTTAGGTAGTGGCCAAGATTAAACCTATTGCTTTCATAGGTGGTGGTTTCAATAATATGTTTAAAGGCTAAAGGGTTTGTACGAGTGTATTCAGCGGTTAAGGAGAGATTGCTTAAAGGGAAGTCCCATAGCCTAAATCCTGCCTTAAGGCTATAAAAATTACTGTGCTTGTCGGGATTAAACATGTTTTTCATCGAAAGTTCATCGAGGAAAAGCGTAGCGTAGAGGTGGAGGTGATGTATATTATACGACGAAACATCAAAGAACATCTGCGAGTTTTGCCCCACCTGATTGCTCATACCGTTCAAATGATGGTCAATCGATTTGTAAAAGAAAAATGGTATTAGGTATGCGGGTTGAACCTCCAGGTCAGAGTAAACAATTGAGTTGCCAACCGATAGGTTTAAACCCCTATAGGGTTTAAAGGTTATAAGGTTAGCAGCAATGTACTTATTATGGTAAACCTTTCGGGTTTCACCAAAGCTGATGTAGGTTCTTGCCGAATCGATTACCTGCGATACAAGCCAACCGTGAATATAGTTCAGTTCAATCCAATTGGACGGTTTTACATTGAGTTTAAGCATGGCAAATGATGGTGTGCGGCCACCCAGAATATTGGTTCCGTTGTAGCCTGAACCCCACTGGATATGATCTTTTACAATACCTACGCTACCCCATCGCCAGCTGTAGGTTACACCTCCGCGCATTTCGCTAAATTCGCCACCCTTATCGTTAATCTTGTAGTTTCCCCCCTGCTCATGGGTTAAATAGGTAGGCATGGCAAGCCTATAGTTTTGAGCATAATCGCGCAGGCTTGCATAAAAACCGAATTTAGAAACATTTCCGTAAACCTCTGCCCCTACCCAACGGTTGTAGGCAAAAGCACTATCGTTTTTAATGGTGTTAACACCCAGCAAGGGATTTATGGTAATGGAGTAAACCGAATCGGAGCGATACAAAAAATCAAATCGTTTTTTGCCATTGGCTGCATTACCCTTGTCAAAATCGGCAAGGTAAAAGGTCAACTCACTCTTTTGCCGATCATTCAGCATATCCTTTTTATCGTTAGCCTGCATTAGCAGCGACTTGATAAATGCCCTGCTGTAGGGTTTGACACTGGTATTGGCATCAACAATGCCAAGAGTGCTTAGCTCATCGATGAATTCATAAACACTGGTGTTCGATATATGGTGATAAGTTTCCTGTGAATATAATAGCGATGTTGGAAGAGATAGGGCAATTACTATTATCAACTTCTTCATAACAGTATTAGTTTTATGTAAAGTTACAATATTAACCAAATTTGTTCCCATATTGTTACATTTGCAGCAACTAAAATGGTTTATAATGATTAATAAGGTGAGATTTATTGCTTTGTTTGCTGTTGCTGCGGCAATGCTATTCTCGTGTGCTGTGACCAATAAGAACAAGCAGCTATCCGATGATGCCAGACGAGCTTTCGAGATGAACGACTATCAGGCTGCTTTGGCTTCGTATGAACAGTTAATTGCCACAGGTAAAGGGGTAACGGGTGATGTTTGGAACAAAGCCGGCATTGCGGCATGGGAGGTTGGCCAAACCGAAAAGGCAATTGATTACCTAGAGAGAGCAAAAAAGCAAAACGCTGCCGATTCTAAGGGTTTATATACGCTTGCAAAGGCTTACCGTAAAATCGATAACCTTTCGCGTGAAATAGTAAACCTTAGGCTTTGCGTTGAGCTAAATGAATCCGAATTGTTACCCCAGGCGAGGGCTACCCTTTTTGATGCCTACGTGAGGAGCGAGAACTGGAATCAAGCCGATTCGCTTTGGAATACATTAACCCCGCAGTATCAAAGTGATATTAGTTTCAAGACGGGTTACCTTAAAGTAAATCGCAGGTTAAAAAATGACTCCAAGGCAGAATTGTTAGCCAAGGAAATATTTAAGGTTGATAAGAATAATACCGAAGCCCTTGAATTTCTTGGTGAGCATTACTTTAATCGTGCCGATGAGCTCTACGTTAACGAGATGAACGCTTACGAAAAGAATAAAACCACCAGGCAATACAAGCAACTCACCGAGGCTTTAAAAAAGGTTAATGCCGATTATAAAGCCTCTCGCGATTACTTTGAGACACTTTATAAGCTAAAACCCGATAAAAAATATGCCCGGTATTTAGGGAATATCTATACCCGTTTCGAGAATAAGCAAAAAGCCGATTACTGGTATAATCTGGCAAAGTAGAAACAAAAAAAGCGCGTTTAACGCGCTTTTTTAATATTTTGATTGGGCTATTCCACAGTAACCGATTTAGCCAGATTTCGGGGTTGGTCAACGTTGCAACCCCTCATAACAGCAATATGGTAAGCCAAGAGTTGTAATGGAATGACAGTAAGGAGAGCACCAACAATCTCACCTGCTTCAGGTATCTCAATGGTGTAGTCGGCCATTTCCTTAATTGTGGTATCGCCTTCGGTAACAACGGCAATAACCACTCCCTTGCGTGCTTTTACTTCCTGTACGTTGCTGACTATTTTTTCGTAGCTGCTATCCTTGGTGGCAATTACAACCACAGGCATGGTGTCGTCGATAAGGGCAATTGGGCCATGCTTCATTTCGGCTGCGGGGTACCCCTCGGCATGAATATAGGATATCTCCTTTAACTTCAGTGCGCCCTCCAGGGCAACGGGGAAATAGTAACCCCTCCCAAGGTAAAGGAAGTTTCGCGAATCCTTGAAGCGTTCCGATATCTCTTTAACTAAACCCTCGCTTTGAAGTATTTTTTCGATTTTATCGGGCACCAGGGTAACCTCCCTGATTAGTTCTCGATAGCGTTCTTCGGCTAACGTACCTCGTTTACGGCCAAGTAAAATGGCCATCATAATCAGAACGGTTACCTGAGCGGTAAAGGCCTTAGTTGATGCAACCCCAATCTCAGGGCCAGCATGGGTGTAAACACCGGCATGGGTTTCCCTGGGTATGCTTGACCCAACTACGTTGCAAATCCCTAAGACCAATGCACCTGCCTCTTTGGCAAGCCTTATTGCTGCGAGTGTGTCAGCGGTTTCACCACTTTGGCTAATAGCAATTACCACATCATCCTTATTGATAATGGGATTGCGGTATCGAAACTCCGAGGCATACTCTACTTCAACGGGTATTCGGGCTAAATCCTCAATCAAATACTCACCAACAAGGGCAGCGTGCCACGAGGTACCACAGCCAATCAATATTATCCGTTTGGCCTCGGTCAGATTGGGCATTACGCTGTATAAACCGCCAAGGTGAATTTCGTATGGATCGCTTGATATACGACCGCGATAGGTATCGTGAATGCTGCGCGGTTGCTCGTATATCTCCTTAAGCATGAAGTGATCATAGCCTCCCTTTTCAATGGCTTCAATGTCGATATCAAGCTGTTGAATATTGGGTTCTAGGGCTTGGTTGTAAATGGTTTTCAGTACCATTTGGTTGCGCTGGAGTACAGCCACATCATTGTCGTTCAGGAAAATTACGCTCTTGGTAAACTCAACAATTGGAGTTGCATCGGAAGCAATAAAATATTCTCCCTCGCCAACGCCAACAACCAGCGGACTACCTTTACGGGCTGCAATAAGTGTTTCGGGTTCATCGCGGTTAATCACAACAATGCCGTAAGCTCCAACTACTTTAGTTAGCGCTAAACGTACTGCTATTTCGGCGGTGACATTTCCTTTAAGGTAAATGTATTCAATCAGGTTTACCAGAACCTCAGTATCGGTTTCCGATTTAAAAGTGTACCCCCTTTTCTCTAACTTGCTACGGAGCAAGCTGTAGTTCTCAATGATACCATTATGAATAAGGATAAACTTACCATTCATCGATTCATGCGGGTGGGCGTTAGTATCGTTGGGTTCACCGTGTGTAGCCCAGCGGGTATGTCCAATTCCAATAGTACCCGGTAAAGGTCGGTTACCAATAAACTCTTCCAGATCGCTAACCTTACCCTTTTGCTTTGCCAGAAATGGTTCCCCATTCATAATGCAAATGCCGGCTGAATCGTATCCCCTGTACTCTAAACGTTTTAAACCATTTATTACAATGGGATATGCTTGCCTATACCCAATATATCCAACTATTCCGCACATACTATTTCAGCTTTGTATAAGTGATTTTAAGCTTTATGGGTTTACTGTTTTGTCCCGATTTTAATACTCCTCGTTTTACAGTTGTATTTGAGTTGGGGAAAACGTAAAGACTATTGTCGGTGTATTCCCCTTTCAGTAACCTTTGAAAATGGTATGTAATATCAACACTGTATCCATTTCTATAGGTTCGGAACGAGCCATTGGTATTAATACCCGAACTGGAAAGTTGATCCTTAATTAAGCTAATCCATTTACCTTGGTCTTTGTAGTAAAAAAGCAGTTGGCTTATAGTTGAATCGGGGGTTGATGTGTTAGGGGTTTCAAGGCCAATAACCAGCTCGGCACGGTGAATGATAACGGGCATGGAATCGCGCCATTGCTCCAATTCGGGGAAGCTGATTTTTCCGTAAACACCCCCAAGACTTTGGATATAGAAAACTGTATCTTCAACTATTGTATCGTTGAGGTGTTGTATCTTTTTTGTTGGATCGGCTTTAGTTTGGTCGTGCAGGTACTGGTAAAATCTTGAAGAAAAAGTAAATGTTTTATTGGCTTTAAAGGTTGAATCTTTCCCATTTACTTGTTTTACGTAGTGGTAGTAAAGCCTTACATACATGTTGGTGGTGGAAATGTTATAGGCAACGCCTCCAAATCCTGGAAGGTCATCAAAGGTTACATAGAACCCTTTATACTTGGTGTAAAAGATTTTTGAGTCGGTAAGAGCCAATGAATCCATTAACGATTGCCCAAAGGTTAGGGGTAGTGGTAGTTTTAAACTTCCTTTACCCTTAAGGGTGGTTGTTATTAGCGGAGTTGGGTTATAGTACTTTGGATCAACAGGGCTTAGAGCATTTTGTTTATCCCAGAAAATGGTGGTATCGGTTATTTCATGAATACGCATATTCAGTTCCGTTGTGGAATCGCCATAAAAACTGCTGGCTGTGAAGTAGAAGAAAATAGAATCGGCAGTTGCAGTGGGGCCTCCATACCCGTCGGTCGATTTTCCAGTCAAATAACGGCCTACAAAACTACCTTTGGTTGAACCAAAAATCTCGCTGTTCACGTAGCCCATTACCCCTTCCGAGGCAAGGAACGAGTTCAGCGAATCCTTGGTTAAAGTAAAAGCACTTACTTTAGCTGATGAATCAACTTTTACTTTGTAAATATCCTCGTCGGGCAGGAGATTGTTCCCTAAAAAGCCGGGTTCGTTGTAACACGATGTAAGCGAAAATATCGAAAGGGAAAGGCCTATTACATAAAAACCGAAATGCCTGATTCCAATACTACTTCTTCTTTGAAACATTTGAATTGCCATTTAGTATCTGGTTATAAAATTCGTCGTAAATATCAATATAATTTTCACTATCCTGATAGGGTAGCAAAGGTTTTTTAGCTGTATTTATATGTTCAAGTACTTGATTGTTGACCGTTGGGCTACCTAAAACAACCCCATCGGAAAAGTTTACCGCAAGCTTTATGAGGTTTTCGTAGGTGGGTTCGCGCAAAATCTCTACGTCTTTCTTGGAAATCCCTTCCATCAGTACTTTTTTCCGAACGTTTTCGCTCATAGGCTTACTGAAGCCCTCGTTGTAAAGAGAAAAAATCACTTTAGAATGGGCAAACAAGGGATCATC
>LUYY01000184.1 GCA_001603415.1 Bacteroidales bacterium Bact_07
ACCCCCTATTCTGCTTTTAATACATAACATAAAATTATTAAAATCTTTCTGATCAAAAAAAAAATTAATTTCAAAAGTTGTGGAGATTGTCACCCACTATGCCAGATTGACAGTTTACATAAAATCGGGTTATATTTCCCAATATTTGTTAAATCGCTTTGAATCAAGGGGGATGTTTAAATTCTTTACCTTAACTTGTGCATGATTTTTGATACCTAGTGGTATGGAAATTATTAACCTTAAAACTATACAGCGATGAACATCAGCAAAAAATGGATTGTGGCAGGTATTGTTATCCTGCTGGTTATCTTTATTTACAGCTCCATTAAGGGTACCTACAACAACATGGTAAAGAAGGATGAGGGCGTTAAGGCACAGTGGGGCAATGTGGAAACCGCTTACCAGCGCAGGCTCGATCTTATTCCCAACCTGGTTAGTACCGTAAAAGGGTACGCTAACTTTGAGCAGCAAACCCTCACCCAGGTAATTGAGGCTAGGGCAAAAGCCACCAGCGTAAACATCAACCCCGATAAACTTGACGAGCAAAGCCTAAAGCAATTCCAGGCTGCACAGGGTGAGCTTAGTAGTGCATTGGCCCGTTTAATGGTTGTGGTTGAGCAGTACCCTAACCTTAAAGCCAGCGAGCAGTTCCTCAACCTTCAGGCTCAACTGGAAGGAACCGAGAACCGCATTGCTGTTGAACGCCGCAAGTTTAACGAGGTGGTTCAGGATTACAACTCGTACATCCGCCAGTTCCCCAAAAACATCTGGGCTAGCCTGTTTGGCTTTGAGAAAAAGGGTTACTTTGAGGCCGAAGCCGGTGCCGAAAAGGCTCCCAAGGTTGATTTCAGCAACTAGCAGCATAGTGTAACCATGAAACCAAAGGATTACTTCACCCCTGAGCAACAAAGGCAAATAGTTGATGCCATTGAGGAGGCCGAAAGGCAAACCTCAGGCGAAATAAGGGTACACGTGGAGTGGAAATGTAAGGGTAGCCCGCTGGATAGGGCTGCCCGGATTTTTGCCACGCTCAAAATGCATAAAACCAAGCTGCGTAATGGCGTACTCTTTTACCTATCAATCCACGACCATAAATTTGCCATACTGGGTGATGTGGGTATAAACACAAAGGTTCCTGAGAATTTCTGGGACAATACCAAGGAGGCCATGCTGGCCGAGTTCAAGGAAGGTCGCCTTGCCGAAGGTTTAGTTAAGGGGATTAAAATGGCTGGCGAGCAGCTTTCGACCCACTTCCCCTACGATGCCAATACCGATACCAACGAACTGAGCGATGAAATATCGTTTGGGTAAAAAATATCTTGCCATGAAAAAATTACTGTACACCATACTCTGGCTACTGGTTCTCATTGTGCCTGGTAAGGCACAGGATATCCCCGACCCCATGTCGCCACCACGTCTAGTAAACGATTTTGCCGGTATCCTAACACCCGATGAGCAAAATACTCTTGAGCAGAAGCTGCGTGCCTATAACGACAGCACATCAACCCAAATTTACGTGGTTACCGTTAAGGACCTTAATGGGTATGAACCCTCGGATTTTGCTTTTAGGTTGGGCGAAAAGTGGGGTGTGGGACAAAAAGGAAAAAATAACGGCATTGTTATCCTGATTAAGCCCAAAATTGGTAACGACAAAGGACGTGCCTTTATAGCCACAGGTTATGGGATGGAGGAGGTTATTCCCGACGCAATTGCCCGCCAGATTGTAGATAACGAAATGATCCCCTACTTCAAAGAGAATAGTTACTACAAAGGGATTGATACCGCCATCAAGGTAATCATTGACCTGGCTTCCGGGCTATACACTGCCGAGGAGTACAGCAAGGATGAATCGCCATGGGGAGGAATAATTTTTCTTATCATATTCTTTGGGATAATCATTCTGTCGGCGCGCAGGGGCAATCGGATGCAGGGTGGAAGCATTGGCCGAAATATCCCATTCTGGCTGCTGATGAGCAGCATGGGTGGTGGCCGAGGCAGCAGTTTTGGACACTTTTCGTCGGGGTCAGGTAGCTTTGGAGGCTTTAGCGGTGGAGGTGGCGGTAGCTTTGGCGGCGGTGGTGCCGGAGGGAGCTGGTAATGCCTATAATCAATGGCTAATAGCAAAGAATTGCAGTAGCCTTTATACATGTCATATCAAAAAACAAGCATTATGGCAAAGAATGAAATCCATTGCAACAGCGCAGCTGGCACCCTTTATGGCTTGGGCGTAGTTGGAGCAGCTATTTACTATATCTCCGCTGCTACTTCGTTTTGGGTAGGCGTTTTGGGATTCATCAAAGCATTGGTGTGGCCTGCCCTTTTGGTTTATGGCTTACTCAAACATTTCGGGTTGTAGAGTAATTAATACAACATAAATTAGCACGCGTTAAAAAAACGGGTGCTAGCCTAATTTATAATTTGCCGTAGGCACCAATAAGTGGCAGAATAACAAGTTACTCGTCAATGCCTGCCCAGTCGGACCATCCGCTAACAGTAATGGTTTGGTTGGAATTATCGTTGGTAATTGTTACGCTTACGGTTCGTTTATCGCTTCCCCAGTGGGTAATAGGTAAGTTCATTAACCCAGCGTAATTGGGCTGGTCGTATAGCATGACCTCTACCCCATTGCCGTTGTCAACACCTAACCTATACTCAGCCCAATGGCCATTGGGTAAATCAAGGTTAAAATAGATGTGCTCGCCTGGGGCAATCCGCTGGCCATTTTTTAGAATATTTTCACCCCAGGGCTCGGTTGGCTCTAATTGTGCATCAACCGAACCCCGATTCCTGATTTGTAGGGTTGTGATGGTGTACTGCGATGCTTGTTCATTCATGAACTTCACATACAACGAATCCTTTTCGCTATCGTTATCATCGGTTATTTCGCACGAAGCCATAGTAAAAACAGCAATAGCTGCCATTGCGATATACTTCAAATAGTTCATAGTAACCAGGGTTTAATTTTGGGGGTAAATTATTCAAAAGCAAAAATGTAAAGTAGTGATTTGTGTCGAAAAGCTGGAAAAATTTGATGAACGTAGCTTTAACAAAAACAAAAACGCCCTAAAAAGGGCGTTAAAATATTGAATGGGATAAGAGCCTACTTAGTCGAGCAAGGAATCGTCAACCAGAATACGGCCGCAGTACTCGCAAACAATTACCTTTTTATGCATTTTAATGTCGAGCTGACGCTGAGGAGGAATCTTATTGAAGCAACCGCCGCAGGCATCGCGCTGAACGGTAACCACTGCAAGGCCATTGCGAGCATTAGCCCTAATACGCTTATAGGCAATAAGGAGTCGAGGCTCAATGTTCTTGGCATACTCATCGCTCAGGCGGTAAAGTTCATCCTCCTCTTTCTGGGTTTCCTGGGTAATGTTGTCAAGCTCCTGCCTTTTAACATTCAGATCGTGAGTACGCTCCTCAACTGTCTTCTCGGTTTGTTCAACCATTTGCTTTTTATCCTTTATCTGTTGGGTGTACTCCTTGATACGCTTATTGCAAAGCTCAATTTCAAGGGTTTGGTACTCAATTTCTTTGGTTAGCGAATCGTATTCCCTGTTGTTGCGAACGTTTTTCTGCTGCTCCTGGTACTTCTTGATCAGAGCCTCAGCATCCTTAATTTCAATCTTTTTCTGGTTGATTTGAGCTTCAAGATCGTGGATTTCCTTTTTGTAGTTTTCAATACGGGTGGTTAATCCCTCAATTTCATCCTCTAAATCCTGAACCTCAAGGGGAAGTTCCCCGCGCAGCAATTTAATCTTATCAATTTTGGAATCGACCTGCTGAAGTTTATAAAGAAAACGTAACTTTTCTTCAATCGATAGCTCAGCGCCTTGTTCAGCAGGTTTGATTTTCTGGTTTGCCATAATCTATATGTAGTTAATAGGATTAGTTCGTACTTCGGATTTTAAGACTGCAAAATTAGA
>LUYY01000185.1 GCA_001603415.1 Bacteroidales bacterium Bact_07
ATGCACGCGTCTGAAGACGCGCGCAAACATTTGGGTATCAAGACAAGAAAGAACACGCAAATTGCCCTTTGCAATGCTTTCCCTTTTGCGATGCAACGGTTCGGTGTTGCTCTTTGGAATGCTATAGCGTGCATCGCCAAATATTTGGAATACCAATACCCAGGGTTAAAACCCTGGGCTAATTCAATTTGCCCTTACAGGGCGATAAATGCACGCGTCTGAAGAAGGGCGCCAACATTTGGGGCTAACGTGATACGCCCTTACAGTGCGATTATTGATATATATCAACCACCAAACCTACAAAATCTGCATTAGTTGTAACATATGTTACATTCTACAGAAAGTGCTCAACCTACTTTTGTATCAGAAAAATTGATCAACCCTTACTGATAACAAATTAAAAACAAGTAGATATGAAACGCGACATTATTACAATTGACAGGGACAAGTGCAACGGATGCGGGCTTTGTGTAAGCGGTTGCCACGAGGGAGCCCTGCAACTTATCGACGGGAAAGCTGTGCTAATTAGCGAGTTGATGTGCGATGGCCTGGGTGCCTGCATAGGCGAATGCCCCGAGGGTGCCATCACCATAGAACATCGCGAGGCTGCCCCCTACGACGAGGCGCTTACCATCAGCAAAATGGTTGCCAATGGAAAGAACACCGTAATTGCCCACCTGAAACACCTTAAGGATTACAACGAAAAGGAGTATCTACGCCAAGGCGTTGAGTGGTTGCTTGCCAATAGCGACAAACTTTCGTTCAGTGTCGATGAGGTACTCCAAGCTGTTCATAATCATTCAAAGGATGCCTGTGGATGCAATTCCAATGAGCCTAAGGTTAAACCACAAACCATGCACCATCACGGTGGAGGCTGCCCCGGCTCTGCTGCTCGCAGCTTTGCAAATACTACCGCCAGTTCCGAGAGCATGGTTTCGGGTAAATCGGAGTTAACACATTGGCCAGTTCAGCTTCACCTTATCAATCCACACTCAGGACATTTCAGGGGATCAAACCTATTGCTTGCAGCCGACTGCGTTGCTTTTAGTCTTGGCAATTTCCATAGCCAATACCTTAAAGGAAAGACACTGGCCATAGCCTGCCCAAAACTCGACACCAACAAGGAATCGTATATCGAGAAGATTACAGCACTAATTGACGATGCTCAGGTTGATACCATTACTGTGATGAAAATGGAGGTTCCTTGCTGCGGCGGGCTTGTACAGTTAGCCCGTATGGCCATGGAGCAGGCAAAGCGCAAGGTGCCCATAAAAGTTATAACCGTTGGCATACAGGGCGAAATCTTAGAGTCAAACTGGGTCTAAACAACTAATAATCAACTGAATAATTAATAAACTTTTAACTTTTCACTTTTTAACTATAAATCAATCAATCTATGAGTATGTTTTGTTTTCAGTGCCAGGAAGCAGCCAAAGGAACAGGCTGTACAATTAAAGGGGTTTGTGGCAAGAACGATGACCTTGCCAACATGATGGACCTACTACTTTTTGTAACCAAAGGTATATGCATTTATAGCAGTGCCCTTAGGGAGCAAAAAGGGTATGAGAACCCCATGGTTAACAAGTTCGTTTTCGACAGCTTGTTCTCAACCATCACTAATGCCAATTTCGATAAGGCTGCTATTAGCCGAAGGGTTACCAGAGCCATTGAGGTTCGTAATATGCTTCGCGATGAGGCCATAAAAAAAGGTGTAAAGGTTGACACCACCTTTGAGGGATGCACCTGGGAAGGTAAACCCGAGGAGTATGAGGCAAAATCGACTACTGTTGGTGTTCTTACCGAAGCAAACGAAGATATCCGTTCACTGAAGGAGCTGATTACCTACGGCGTAAAGGGTATGGCTGCCTATGCCGAGCATGCCTACAACCTTGGCTTTGAGGATACCTCGGTTTACGCCTTTATGCAAAAGGCCATGGCCGATATTACAAAGAACCTGACCGTTGATGAGTTGGTGGCACTCACACTCGAAACCGGAAAGTATGGTGTGCAAACCATGGCGCTGCTCGATAAAGCCAACACATCAAGCTATGGTAATCCTGAAATCACTAAGGTAAACCTGGGCGTTCGAAACAATCCCGGTATTCTGATTAGCGGTCACGACCTCAAGGATATGGAGGAACTCCTTGCCCAAACCGAAGGAACCGGGGTTGATGTTTACACCCATAGCGAGATGTTACCTGCCAACTACTATCCTGCTTTCAAAAAGTATAAGCACTTTGTGGGTAACTACGGCAGTAGCTGGTGGCATCAACGCGAGGATTTTGAGTCGTTCAATGGGCCTATCCTTTTCACCACAAACTGTATTGTTCCACCCCTTGCCAATGCAAGTTACAGGGATCGTATTTACACAACTGGAGCCTCAGGCTTAGAGGGTGCAACACACATACCCGACAGGGAGAATGGTAAACCTAAGGATTTCAGCGCAATTATTGAGCATGCTAAACGTTGCAAACCGCCCGTTGAGATAGAAAAGGGCGAGTTGATTGGTGGTTTTGCTCACCAACAGGTGTTTGCCCTGGCCGACAAGGTGGTTGATGCAGTAAAATCGGGAGCCATTCGTAAGTTTATTGTAATGGCCGGTTGCGACGGACGAATGAAGGATCGCAACTACTACACCGAATTTGCCGAGAAATTACCTAAGGATACGGTTATCTTAACCGCCGGATGTGCTAAGTACAGGTATAATAAGTTGCCATTAGGCGATATTAACGGAATACCCCGTGTGCTCGATGCCGGACAGTGCAACGACTCCTACTCATTAGCTGTTATTGCCTTGAAATTGAAGGAGGTATTCCAACTCAACGATATCAACGAGTTACCCATTGCCTACAACATAGCCTGGTACGAGCAAAAGGCCGTAATAGTTCTTCTGGCTCTACTCTACCTGGGAGTAAAGAACATTCACCTTGGCCCAACACTTCCTGCATTCCTCTCACCAAATGTAGCTAAGGTATTGGTTGAGAACTTTGGAATTGGTGGAATCACAACTGTTGATGAAGATATCAAACTAATGGTAGGTTAGCCCTCTTTCCCAGCCGTATTCATTACGGCTGGGTTATTTTTCAATTATGCCAAATTAACTCTAATCCAAACAATTATGAACTTAATGAATGAATTTCCCAAGGGACAAAAATTCAACTTTATAAATGAGGTTGAATACAGCAATGGTGGCATAGTAAGCAAAAACGTACTAAAGCGACCAACAGGAAACATCTCGCTTTTTTCCTTTGATAAAGGCGAAGGATTGAGCGAACATACCGCCCCATTCGATGCCATGGTTCAGGTGATTGAAGGCAAGGCACGTATCATTATAGGAGGAACACCACACGATTTGGTTGCCGGTGAAACAATCATTATGCCTGCAAACGTACCTCACGCGCTTCAGGCAGTTGAAAGGTTCAAAATGGTTTTGACCATGATTAAGGAGTGATATTATATCCTCGATATAATTCTAAGGAATGGTTTATTTAGTAGTAATTTTGTTCATATTTATCTCAAAATCACAAATTTGATTCACCTTAAATACAACTACTTATGATTAATCCTGTAACCCTAACCACTGCACCCCGCGTTCCCTTTAATTTGGATGGCCGTATTATGTTTACAAGTTCCAAGGTGGAATTGGTTCATTTAACACTAAATCCTGGCGAAATGGTACCCCCACATTCAAACCCCTTTGAGGTGGTTTTCTACTTACTTGAGGGAGAACTTGAACTTACCGTAGAAAACGAATCGGTTATTTTAAAACCTGATAGTGCAACACATGTGGGTACTAATAAAAACCGAGCATTATCCAATAAATCAGAAAACATAGCCAGGGTCATAGTTGTAAAAATTTTTTAGAATGCGAATCTTATTTAATTTTATTCTACTAACTGATTCTCATTCATGAATCAAACTTGTTAATCGCAGTTTTCAATTAATTCATAATTTTAGCATACTAAAAGAAAAACATATAGCTTTATGTAAAAAACCGCTGCATCACGATGCAACCTGTCCTCCTTGCTCTTTGGATTATGCATTGCATGCATCGTTTCTCGTATGGAATTACCCTACTTGCTATTAATATTAAGCCCCTGCGGGGCTATTTCCGTTATTTGGGATTGACTGTCCTCGGCTGTTTTAGTTAATAGATGTTGGATGATTGTTGATGCGGAATTTAAATGGAATACAGATGACACAGATTAGACTGATTTACTCTGTGAAACTCCGTGTTACTCCGTGTAACTCTGTGGTGCTTATTTAGTTGACAGTTAACAGTAGAAGAAAACAGGAGTCAGAAAACAGAACAATAGCCTGAATGCCCCAACCGTTTAAGGCTAACGATTCACGATTAACGAACCTCACCCCCCTCCTCTCATTCTAAACTTTTTTCCTTTTACCCTTTAAAAATCAATATTTTCTGTTAACTTTATTCAAAAATTTTAGTGGAATGGCCTACACGTTCGATTCCTACAGGGTTGATATTATACAAAGACCATTTGTTCGTTCCGATGGTTTCAGCACAAGGCAAACCGCAAAAATTGATTTGTTTAATAGCAAGGGCTTTCTAATCACCTCGCTCAGCCTTGGAGTTCCAGATTTATCGGATATATACGAGACCATCGGTAAGATGGAAACCGTAAACTTAGACTACTGCTATATTCAAGGCTTTTCAACCATAGCCTGTAAGCGATACCTTCAAATTGATAAAACACTGCCTATCCCCATTACTCAGTTCTCGGCACAAAATGCCTTTTTCGATTCCCCTATTGGTATCGATTTTTCAACCATGCAGGTAACAAGCGAATTCACAATCGACGATTCCTACATCGTTAGCGAATTTCTCAATTTTCATCAATCGCATTTTTCAGGCAACTTTCGGTTAACCAACAATTTCATTAAAGCTGCCCGAACAAATTTTACTCAGGTAAAATTTGAGGGCGAAACAGTCTCGTTGAAGAATACTATTTTCGACGAGGGCGTAAAGGATTTTCAGGATTCAACGTTTGGGAATGGCGAGGCTATATTTACCAATGTCGATTTTGGCAATGGTGATGTTTCGTTTATTAATGCCGAGTTTTTTAATAGCGATGTCGATTTTAGGGTGTCGCGCTTTGGCATTGGCAAGGTCGATTTCCATTATGCTCGCTTTGGTGGCGGTGGAGTATCGTTTGAGCGGGTTGATTTTGGTAGCGGTCGATTCAATTTTCGTGCTGCCGAATTCCATGCAGGGCGGACATCGTTCAATCGGGCAACGTTCCATGAGGGAGAACTTAACTTTGAGGGAGCCGAAACCCGTAAGGGTAAACTTACCTTTAAACGTGCTACTTTTGGTAAGGTAGCCATCATATTCGATTTGTATCAAGGGCTTAACTCCGAAATGATTTTTGAACGGTCGTTGTTTATCGAGACCGTTAGCTTTTCCGAAGCGCAACTTGGAAAGTTGATTTTTTCCGATTGCCAATTCAACTCTACGGTTAACCTCCATGTAAAAGAGTGTGGCACGATAGACCTTGCTGGTTGTACCATTCGCGATATTGTTGAGTTCTACACCCATGGCGATCCGCCAAAAATCGGAAGTTTGAATCTTGCAGGGGTTCGACTGCTCGGCCAAATCTATATCGATTGGAATGCCAATAGGGTTGACAATCTGATATACTCCCAGGGCTGCACCTCCATTGCTGAAAAAGCGGAGCAGTTCCGGATACTAAAGGAAAATTTCAACGCACTGGGCAAGTACGACGAGGAGGATGCTGCCTACGTTGAGTTTAAGCGCTGCGACATGAAGGCATCGCTGATAAACTCAAAACAGTCGGGCACATTTAGACATATATCCAGCCGATTGCTGTATGCCTCTAAAAAGTTGCTATTCGACTATATGGGGCTTTACGCAACCGCACCTCAGCGAGTAATTTCAAGCATCTTGGTCGTTTACTTTATCTATAGTCTCTTGTATATTGCCATAATGGCTTTAGGCTGGGGGCAAATTATTGCGACATCGGCTTCGGGCGAAATGCTAAGCCTTACAGCACGCGGATTCTATTTTAGTGTGGTTACCTTTTTTACCATTGGCTACGGCGATTTTGCCCCGGCGGGTATTGCACGGTTTGTTGCAGGTACCGAGGGGTTTATGGGGGTATTTTTGATGTCGTACTTTACAGTAGCCTTTGTGAGAAAGATACTTCGCTAAGGTTACTCATCCTTAAGTAGGTTTGGACGCAAGCGCTTGGTGCGCTGGTACGCCTGCTCCATTTGCCACTTCTCAATTTCCTTGAAATTTCCCGAAAGTAAAATATCAGGAACTTTCCAGCCGTTAAACTCGGCTGGACGGGTATATACCGGAGGGGCAAGCAGCCCATCCTGGAACGAGTCGGTAAGTGCCGACGTTTCATCGGAAAGCACACCGGGTACAAGTCGCACAACGCTATCCACAATAACAGCAGCGGCCAATTCGCCACCCGAGAGGACATAGTCGCCAATGGAAATCTCGCGGGTGATTAAATGTTCGCGCACCCTATGATCGACACCCTTGTAGTGACCGCAAAGAATAAAGATGTTCTCCTTGGTGCTAAGATAATTTGCCAGTTTTTGGGTATAGGGTTCGCCATCGGGCGAGGTGTAAATTATCTCATCGTAGTGTCTTTCGCTTTGCAGTTTCTCAAAGGCCTTGTAGATAGGTTCAATTTTAAGCACCATTCCAGCATCGGGGCCAAATGCGTAATCGTCCACCGTGCGGTGCTTATCGGTAGTGAAATCGCGGAGGTGGTGTAGGTTAATACTCACCAAACCTTTTTTTTGCGCCCGTTTTATGATGGAATGGCTAAGCGGACTTTCAATCAGCTCAGGCAGAACGGTAATGATATCAATTCTCATACGCCTTGCTTTATCCCGCAAAGGTACGAAAAAGTTGTAAATTTTGAGATTTTTGCTGGTGGATGCGTAAGATTGTTGCTTAACAAAAAAGTTGCATTTACAGCTTAAATCTACCACCCTGGGCTAATTCGATTTGCCCTTACAGGGCGATAGAATGAGTCGGAATGATTCGGAATGATTCGGAATATGAGGAATATGAGGAATATGAGGAAGTTAGAGGAAATGTGAACGGCTAAAGGAGGTTAGTGAGCCGTGAACCGTTAAACGTTAAACGAAGGAATTTAGAATATAAGGGAGTTAGAGGAAGTTAGAGGAAGTTAGAGGAAGTTAGAGAAAGGTAAAAAGAACAGTAAAACCGCCAATTAGGCGCAGACTTTTTAACTATTTATATGGTGTTTTGCGGCTGCTGCCCTTTGCAATGCTTTCCCCTTTGCGATGCAACGATTCCCCCATGCTCTTTGGGTTATGCACTACGTGCATCGCATAATGCTTGAACACCTCAATACCCAGGGTTAAAACCCTGGGCTGATTCAATTTGCCCTTACAGGGCGATAAATGCACGCGTCTGAAGACGCGCGCAAACATTTGGGTATCAAGACAAGAAAGAACAGGCAAATTGCCCTTTGCAATGCTTTCCCTTTTGCGATGCAACGGTTCCCCTTTGCTCTTTGGGTTATGCACTACGTGCATCGCATAATGCTTGAACACCTCAATACCCAGGGTTAAAACCCTGGGCTAATTCGATTTGCCCTTTCAGGGCGATAAATGCACGCGTCTGAAGACGCGCGCTAATATTTGGTCTGAAGACGCGCGCAAACATTTGTAAATGTTAAGTCCCTACGGGGCGGGTAACGTTGTTCGGTGCTTGTTGTTCGGTGTTCGTATAAAACCGACCTCACCCCTGCCCCTCTCCTGAACGGAGAGGGGAGCGGAGGAAGTAAACAGTGGCATAAAGGCCTTACCCGCCAATGGGTCGGACTTTTCGGCCTTGATTTTCTTTGGTTCTTTCTTGTATCAAGACAAGAAAGAACACGCAAATTGCCCTTTGCAATGCTTTCTCTTTTGCGATGCAACGATTCCCCCTTGCTCTTTGGGTTATGCACTGCGTGCATCGCATAATGCTTGAACACCTCAATACCCAGGGTTAAAACCCTGGGCTAATTCAATTTGCCCTTACAGGGCGATAAATGCACGCGTCTGAAGACGCGCGCAAACATTTGGGTTATGCACTGTGTGCATCTATTAATGCACGCGTCTGAAGACGCGCGCAAACATTTTGGTATCAAGACAAGAAAGAACAGGCAAATTGCTCTTTGCAATGCTTTCTCTTTTGCGATGCAACGGTTCCCCTTTGCTCTTTGGGTTATGCACGGCGTGCATCGCCAAATATTTGGAATACCATTACACCTAGGGTTAAAACCCTGGGCTAATTCGATTTGCCCTTTCAGGGCGATAAATGCACGCGTCTGAAGACGCGCGCAAACATTTGGGTTATGCACTGTGTGCATCTATTAATGCACGCGTCTGAAGACGCGCGCAAACATTTTGGTATCAAGACAAGAAAGAACAGGCAAATTGCTCTTTGCAATGCTTTCTCTTTTGCGATGCAACGATTCCCCCTTGCTCTTTGGGTTATGCACTGCGTGCATCGCCAAATATTTGGAATACCTCAATACCCAGGGTTAAAACCCTGGGCTGATTCAATTTGCCCTTACAGGGCGATAAATGCACGCGTCTGTAGAGGCGCACAAACATTTGGGTTATGCACTGCGTGCATCTATTAATGCACGCGTCTGAAGACGCGCGCAAACATTTGGGTATCAAGACAAGAAAGAACACGCAAATTGCCCTTTGCAATGCTTTCTCTTTTGCGATGCAACGGTTAGGTATTGCTCTTTGGAATGCTATAGCGTGCATCGCCAAATATTTGGAATACCATTACACCCAGGGCTAAAACCCTGGGCTAACACGGTTCGCCCTTACAGGGCGATAAATGCACGCGTCTGAAGACGCGCGCAAACATTTGGGTATCAAGACAAGAAAGAACATGTAAATTGCTCTTTGCAATGCTTTCCCTTTTGCGATGCAACGATTCCCTCTTGCTCTTTGGGTTATGCACTGCGTGCATCGCCAAATATTTGGAATACCTCAATACCCAGGGTTAAAACCCTGGGCTGATTCAATTTGCCCTTACAG
>LUYY01000019.1 GCA_001603415.1 Bacteroidales bacterium Bact_07
CTTGTAATCTTATTCAAATTTTTGTAATTTGCCCGTGTAAATCAAGTATCAGAAATCAAAGGAAAATGAAAAAGATTGCCCTTTACCTGTTATCGGTAATCACTTTTATTCTGCTTATAGTTATTGGGCTCCATTTGGCATGGTATTTCCAAAAGCCAAAAACTCTCAACATTTACATACTCGATAAAACAGTTACTCAAACCGATAGGGTAGAACACAAATCGTTGGTATGGCTGCTAAACCACTTTCGAATTGTAGGACCCGATGGTGGCTCGTACAACCACAAAACCGACTACTGGGGCTTCTTCCCTATCGTTGTTAATCATCAGCTTTTTGATATTAAATCGATTCGTCTTAACGAGGTTGATGCTTACGCTGCCGTTTACGACGCAGCCTACTATGCCGATTGCTACGGCGTTTACTCGTACGAGTGGTATAAAAACGATTCGCATATTTCTAACTCATCAAAGGTTTACGGTGGATTAAATCAAAACGATTACCTGCTCCTGAAGCGGATGAAGGAGCTCGATAAACTTATTATTGGTGAGTATAACATGTTCAGTTCCCCGACCAATGCCCTTATCCGCACCAAAACCGAAGAGTTGTTCAATGTTAATTGGACCGGATGGTCAGGAAAATACTGCCCAAATCTTAGCACTATAAATAATGGTAAAGGCCCGGCTGAATGGATGATTAAGCTTTACGAAAAACAGCACCAAAAACCTTGGCCTAAGCAGGGATCAGGAATAATTCTCATTAGCAACGACGGACTTATCGAAGTACTTGAAGAGGGTACTGAACTCACTAACGCTCGCGTGAAGCTAATTGCCGAAAACGCCATGCAACAATGGAAAAACGCCCCCAAGGATGTTGAGTTTTACGGATGGTTCGATATTGTTATGGCCGGTAGCGGTTCCGAGACCTTTGCCACATTCAAACTCCAAACCACTGAAGCTGGCCAAGATAAGTTAAATGCCATTGGCTTGCCAAGCCAATTCCCAGCAGTTATCAAATGCACACCCGATAAATTTTGCTACTACTTTGCAGGTGATTTTGCCGAGAACAATGTTAGCATGGTTACATCCAAACTGAAAGGCGGAAAAACTTTCAATAAACTTATTCACCTTAGTTCTCCCAAAAGTCCATTTTTTAACGATTTCTATCTTCCCCTAATCAACAACATCATAAGCCATTACGCCGAAAAGCAGAAGTAGTATTTTTTATTCCTGTTTGTATTTGTTTCAGGAAAAGCCAAAAACAAAATAGCATGTGCTATTTTTGCCTGAAATATTACCGACATGAATTTTCCACCCGATACTGAACAACGCTTTTTCTTTTACAACGGAAAAATTTTACCCACCGAAAATTTTTCGGCTAAGCTAACCGAAGGCGAAAATATTATTTACGAGGTTATCCGTGTAAAAAGTTCCGCCCCTATATTCCTAGACGACCATCTAAATCGATTTAGCCATTCAGCTAAAATGATGAACTACAACATCAACCTCAATGAAATAAAGCAAGGCATTCACCAACTACTTAGGGTAAACCCCGTTGACCAAAAGAATTTCAGGTTGATGTATTACTCAAGTGCCGAGAATAATGGCCAAACCCTTTTGATATACTTCATACCATCGCGGTACCCGACGGCCGATGAAGCAAATAGTGGCATTTACCTCGAAACACTTAATGCCGAAAGGCATAACCCTACTGTAAAGTTTGAGAACAAAGCCATTAGAGCCATTGCAAACGAAATTCTTTCAACACACCGATGCTACGAGGTTCTTCTGGTGGATCACAATGGATTTATCACCGAAGGTAGTCGTTCCAATGTGTTCTTTATCGCCGAAAATAGGCTTATTACCGCACCCGATAGCAAAGTGCTTGGGGGTATTACCCGCCAAAAGGTAATTGAAATTTGTAGTAGGATGAATATCAACATCGATTTCAGATGTTTACACATCGACGAACTTGCAAACACCACAGGTTGCTTTATTACAGGCACATCGCCCGGTGTTTTGCCGGTTAGACAGGTTGACCATCATAGCTATAATCTGATTCCTGAAATATTAAGGGAATTATCGTCCCAATACGAAGACCTTGTTGAACAATGCATTCATAACTGGAAAAATGAAAGTAGCAGTAATTCAAAGTAAGCTGTACTGGGAACTGCCCGAAAAGAACCTTGAGCAGTTTGAGCAAAAACTTTTAGCAGTGGAACCCAACACGCGACTGGTATTGCTCCCTGAAATGTTTACCACTGGTTTCAGCATGAACCCTGCAGAACTTGCCGAAAAACAGCAGGGCAGAACCCTTGAATGGATGAAAACCATGGCAACAAGGTATGGTTTTGCCCTTGCAGGCAGCTATATTGCGGAAGCAGATGGGAAATACTTCAATCGAATGGTTTTTGCCTACCCCCAAGGCGAAGTTGGAATATACGATAAGCGCCATCTCTTCCGCATGGCAAAAGAGGACGAGCATTACACGGCAGGAACCCAACGCGTGATTGTGAACTATGAAGGCTGGCGAATACTTTTAGCGGTATGCTACGACTTGCGTTTCCCTGTATGGCTCCGCAACTGCAACGATTACGACCTAATGGTATTGGTGGCCAATTTCCCAGAGCGTCGCAGGTATGCGTGGAATGCTCTGTTGGTGGCACGCGCCATCGAAAATCAGGTATACGTAGCTGCATGCAACCGTGTAGGAACCGACGGAAACCAAATAAACCACACAGGCGATTCTCAAATCATTGACCCTATGGGGCAAATCATAGCTATGGCTAAACCCAACTCGGAAGAAATAATTTATTCCACGCTCGACATGAATTACCTAAATAGCGTAAGAAAATCGTTTCCCGTTCACCTGGACGCCGACAGCTTTGAGATAAAGCTATAGCTCTATGCTTTTTAGGTAGATGCAAAGGTTACGAATGGAGTCGAAAGTGGGATTGCGCTCGCTGCGCCCCAAAATCCATTGCACCTTACCCTCATGCTCCTGAACTTGGATATACACCGAGGCATCAGCTAAATGGGCGAACTCAACCTCATACCCCATACGCCTCAGGGCGTGCGATGTCCACTTTTTGATATTGGCTGAACCACCCAAAATACAAGCCAAACGTTTGGTTTGATGTTTATACACAAATTGCCCCGATTTCAGGTCGAAAAACACGGGCGTATCGTCCATCAAGCGATTAAGATTACCCGAAAGCACAATATCTTCAGGAGCCCCAACCCTAATGCCATCGGGCAACATAAGCCAAATGGTATCGACAAGTCCAAAGGCCGTCTGCAAATCGTGAGTGGAAATGATGATGGTTTTACCCATTTGGGCTTGCTCCCTGAGCAATCGCATTACCTCAAATTTATTGGGCAGGTCAAGGAAAGCCGTTGGTTCGTCCATCATAATGATTGGGGTATCCTGGGCTATGGCAAAGGCTATCATTACACGCTGGCGTTCGCCATCGCTAAGATTATCGATAAATCGATGGTAGAAACTCTGCATACCCACGGCATCAATAGCAGCCTGAACTATTCGATGGTCATCCTCATTTAAAGCCTCAAACCAGCCATGGTAAGGATATCGCGCCATGCTAACAAATTCATAAACTGTTGTATGCGAAGCATGGGCAGGCTCCGAGGGTATAAAGCTCACCAGCTGTGCAAACTCGGCAATGGGAATTTGATGTGTTTCGACGCCTTTAACGAAGATCTTACCCGAAAGAGCAGGTTGCAAACGAGCCAGAGTTCTGAGGAGCGTGCTCTTCCCCACCCCGTTTCGCCCAACAAGGGCAATAAGTTCACCACCCAGCGCCACAGCGTTAAAAGTTGGATACCTGTAACCCGATGCGCTACCGTTTCGGTACCCCGACACCAACCCCTTAATATCGACCACTATACCCGACATTAGCTTACCACGCGTTTGTTTTTAAGGATGATATACACAACAACAGGAATCCCCATGAGCGATGCCACAGAGTTTAAAGGGAGCACAGTTGCTGAACCCGGCAATTGAGCTATTATATCGCAAAGCAGCAGAATTACTGCTCCAGCCAACGCCGATGCCGGAACCAGAATAGCATGGTTCGAGGTTCGAAAAACCATACGTGCCAAGTGCGGAACGGCTATGCCAATAAATGCAATTGGGCCGTTAAAGGCCGTAGCCGTGCCGGCCAATAAGCTTGTCGAAAGGAATATCAGGAAACGCGTTCGTTTCACGTTGAAACCAAGGCTACGGGCATACGAATCGCCAATGGCAAGCACGTTCAAAGGGCGAACATAAGTCCAAGCAAGAGTGAGTCCTACTATAACCAGGGCCGCGTAAAGCCAAAGCTGCTGGCGGCCAACACCACCAAGGCTACCCATAGTCCAAATTACAAAATTCTTCAACGATGTTTCGCTGCCAAAATACTGTAAAAGACTTGTGATGGCCGAAACGGCTGTGCCAAACATCATACCTAAAATCAGCAAGGTCATGATATCCCTTACACGAACCGCTACCGAAAGGATTAGCATTAAAACCAGCAACGAACCAATTAACGCCGCCACAACTATTCCAATCTGGCTGCCCCAAAATGAAAGTCCAAATACCGAAGAACCCATTAACACAAGCGCTACCCCCAAACTGGCACCTGAGCTAATACCCAAAACATAAGGGCCAGCCAATGGATTACGGAAAACGGTTTGCATTTGCAACCCACTCACCGCCAATGCCGAACCGGCAAGAATAGCCGATACCACCTTTGGCATTCTAAAATTCTGGAGTATAGCCAAATTAGTTTCATCGGTAAAGGCGCTACCCGCGAAATAGGCCTTGACATCCGCCAGCGGGATTGATACCGAGCCCAAAAGGATGCTAAGCAGGGATAATAGCACCAAAAGTACTATGAGCGATACAAAAAGAATGGCATTACGAGTTTTTCCCTGCATTGTTTATAGCCTTTGGTTTAGAAAGTAATAACCCTATCGGCCCATTCCACCATTTCGATACAATCGGCCATGGTTGAAATTGGGCAAAGCTCAGTGCTATCCATTTGGCGCGATTTCAGGCAAGTTCCGCAAGCCAGTATTGTTCCACCCTCCGAAGCAAACTTCCGCATTTGAGCATCAACATCGAATTTGTTGTGTGCCAAACCCTGGCATTCCACTGCCTCGCCCATTAAAAAAACTTTAACCTCATGGCCTTTGCCTAACGATGCAACTGCAAACCTAAAAGCATTCCATGCCTTTTCGGGCTCCTTGGTCTCAATTATAACGCCAAATTTCATAACGTATAGTTTTTGCTTTACAATAAAAACATCACTCTAAATGTTTGTAAAAGTAAAGAGAATCGTTTGGAAACAATGTGGGATGGAAAATTTTCATCAAATCACGTAGAATAAAATCGGGATGGACTACACCCGACTCCCAGAAATCGTTGCCGCCACCCTGCCCAATCCTTTTATTGTTGTTGTAAACCCTGCCACTCTTAAAAGCCTTAAAATCGGTAAAACGCATATCGGTAGCAGCAATATCTCCTAAACTATTGGCA
Source organism: Bacteroidales bacterium Bact_07 (assembly GCA_001603415.1). Classification (GTDB taxonomy): domain Bacteria; phylum Bacteroidota; class Bacteroidia; order Bacteroidales; family Tenuifilaceae; genus Tenuifilum. Next base: position 5,533 of record LUYY01000019.1, read on the forward strand.
ATGCCAGTGTTTAGCCATACGTCACAGTCCAAACCTGCCTTGTAGGCAACCTCAGTGCTAACGGGATGGCTTTGTGAGCCTTTGAGTTCAGGGAATACATAATTGCCCCCCGCATCGCTAATAAACTGAACAAAATAATTCTCAGTTCCCGGGAAATACCATATATCCCTGAATGGCATATTTAGGAATACCTTTGGTTTCGATTCATTGGAAGGCGTTACACTACAAAGGTTTTTATAGTTTACCTCAACAGCATTAAAGATAGAGTCGGCTAACTTCTGCTTACCCAAGAAAACACCGAAAAACTTTATCCATTCGGCTCTGCCCAGGGGTGATGTTTCCAAATAATCGGGTACCATCACAACCCGCAAGCCCAACTCCTTCAACTTATCAATATACGACAACGATTCGGAACCAACACCGTAAGCAAACACCACATCGGGCTTCAAACGGCTTAACAGCTCGTAATTTAAGCCCTGGTCGTAGCCCACCTCGGCAATTTTTCCGTTAACAATGCGGTCAAAAACCTTGGGATTATTCACATACTTAGTTCCGGAAATCCCAACAATTACGGAGTCGGCATTCAAAGCACCAATAAAACCAATGTGTGTGGACGACATGCATACCACCCTTTTAACGGGTATCGAAATAACATCTGGCTCTAAATTAGTTTTTGAACCTAAACAAAGCCGGTAGATTAGTGCCTCAGAATTGGGAAAATTTAAAGGAGTACTTACGGTTACCGTAATTAATGAATCGGATAAGATGATATCAAAACCTTTAGCGTACTTGGTATGGCTGTGTTTTGCGATTGAATCGCTGCCCGATTTTTTCGCCTCACCACAAGAAATTGCAATAAAAGCAAAAGCTATTATATAGATGATATTACGCATATCCACCAATTTTTTAATGCAAAAATACCATTTACTCTTAAAATGTAATCAAAAAATGACGCAAGGTGCTGTAATTTCAAACAAAGAAAGCATTTTAGCATTAAACACTTTTAACACTATGGTGATAGTTAAAGGAAAAGTCATAAATTAGTGAAGTAAAACGGCAACTCAACTTTTACTATCTACCTAAATTACAATGACTAAGAGCAAAGGCTATATTGCTATCAACGATATCCCGGTAAGCATAATGCTTGTAAACAAGCAAGGTTTGGTATTAAGCCATAGCCCATCGGTATTGCTACTTGCCGATAAGCCGATACCTGAAGGGAGCAATATTGCCAACCTTTTCCCGGCGTTGCCATTTAAGGCATCGAAAAAGGAACGCAGTTACACTTTTGAACACAGCATTCACGGGAAAAAGCAAACATACAGGGCTAATGTTAAACCTGTTGAGCCCAACTTTTTTTTGATTTGGATTGAAAATATCACCCAGAGCAGCAAAGTTGAGCGAATAAACCATGTGTTGGTTAAGCTATCAGCGATAGGACTCGAAAGCACGACCCCCGAAAGTTTTTACCAGCTGATGCAAGCAGAGCTGAACACTCTTTTCGATGCGCAAAACATCTATCTTGTTCTGTTCGACAAAAGTCGTCAACGATTAAACTTAGCTTACGTTAGCGATACCCATACCATAAACTCTGACTATCCAAGCGGAAACACTTTTGCGCTTTGGGTGGCTCACCGCGGGCAAGGCGTTATACTGAACCGACAACAGATGAACAGGCTTAAGAGTAAATACAAACTTGGCTTTTATGGGCCACCGGCATTATGCTGGATGGCTGTTCCCCTTAAAACCCAAAACGATATTGTTGGTGTTCTTGCTGTTCAAAACTACCAAAACCCAAATGCTTATGACCATAACGATTTGGAAGTTCTTGAGTTCGTGTCGGCCCAGCTAACCTACATGATAGTTCAAAAGGAACGTGAAAATGAACTAAAGATTGCCAAAGGCAAGGCCGAAGAAGCCGACAAGTTGAAATCGGCCTTCCTGGCCAACATGAGCCACGAGATTCGCACTCCCATGAATGCCATACTTGGGTTCTCAGAGCTGATAACCCGCGAAACCATTAGCTCTGAAAAAAAGAAAATTTATGCCGATTACATTACCAGCAATGGACGATTGCTCCTTACCCTCATTGACGATATAATTGAACTTTCCAAAATAGAAGCCGGCATTTATACCATACGAAGGCAGCCCGTTGACCTTGAAAATCTTTTTACCGAGTTACATCAGTTTGCCATAAACGAGAAAAAAAGGCAAAAGCAAAACATTATGGTTGCCCGCGATATCAATGTTGAAAGCAGAATAGCTTATATACTTGCCGACGGCGAGCGGCTAAAACAGGTTATGCTTAACCTGATAAGCAATGCCATAAAGTTTACTTCGGCAGGGAGCGTTACCATTGGTTATCGTGTTCCTAATAATGCAACCATTGAGTTTTTTGTTAGCGATACGGGCATTGGCATACCCAAGCCGATGCAAGAGAAAATTTTTGAACGGTTCCGCCAGGTTGACGAAACCGCTCACCGCCAATTCGGCGGTGCAGGATTGGGGCTTGCCATTTCAAAACGACTGGTTGAACTAATGGGCGGAAGAATATGGGTAGAATCGGAGTCCGGAAGGGGTTCGCGATTCAGCTTTACCCTTCCGTTAATTATACCAAACATAAATAAGTCCACAAGGGTTGTCCAAAGCACAAAGAACGAATTCAAGAATGTTTTAGGGAAAACCATACTGGTAGTTGAAGACAATGAGGCAAATATTAACTACCTTAGAGATTTAGTGGATGTGGCAGGTGCAAATTGCCTTACCGCCAAATTGGGCTCTGAAGCCCTTAAATTGTTAACCGAAAAAGCCATAGATGCCGCATTAGTTGACATTCAGTTACCCGATATTGACGGATTAGAGTTAATCAAAAAAATGAAAGGACTACATCCAAGCCTTCCTATTATTATACAAACCGCTTACACACCATCGGAATACATTGATAAGGCTTATGCCATTGGTGCTTGGGGTTACCTAACAAAACCCATTAAAGCAGATGATATGCTCAGCCTCTTGAACGAACTGTTTTCGTCAAATACCTAAATGCTGATGTTGAAATATTTTTTACTTTTATAGGTCTAATATCAAATTAAAGCGCAAGTGTATAAAACGATACCCATAAAAGCATTGCTTCTGTTTACTGCTTTTAACTTATTTGGTTTTTCGCTGTATGCCGAATCGCACCCCAATGGCAAAATTGATTCGTTGAAATATTTTGATAACCTTATCCAGCAATACGAAAGAAATGGCGACAGGGCAAAACTTTTAGAAGCGCTTATCGCCAAGGCTCAATACCTGTATAATAGACATAATTACGATAATGCCCTAATTGAAGCCAATCAGGCGCTGATGGTATCCCTTGATTTAGGTAGAGAGCAGTACCTTGAAAGGGCATACTACTTGCTTTCGCAAATCCACATTGACAAAGGACTGCTATACGAATCGACCGATTACCTGTACCCCGGGTTTCGCTACAGTGTTGCCACAAAGGATTCATCAAAAATAGGGCGGTATTTACTTTTGATAAGTTCAGTTGAGGAAGAACTTGGCAGGTTAAACAATGCCATTGAAAACAATTTGACGGCTATCAACTTTTTTAAAGCCCGTAACGACTCATTAAGCTTAGCAAAGATATACACATCGCAGGGTGTTATTCATACCGAGTTTGGAAACTACGTAACAGCTCAAAGCTACCTTGAAAATGCCATCGCTATTTTTAAAGATTATGCCGATAGTATCAATTTGGGTAAAACATATAGAGCATTAGCCACCAATTGCTTACGGCAGTTGAACTACCTAATGGCCGAAAAGCATTTGAAAAAATCAGAATCGTATCTAAAAAATTACCCGAAGGAATTGGCCAGAACCCAAACCATTGCTGCTGAATTGCTGATTAATCAACAAAAATCGGAAAAAGCTATTCCACTACTCCATTCAACACTCAACTTTCAGTATCAAGCTAACGATAGGTATGGTGAACTTTACACGTTAATGCTTTTGGGAAAAGCATACACTAAGCAAGGTAGATTTGCCGAAGCAAAAAAGTATTTATCGGAATGCTTAAAGCAATCGGAAAGTTTGAGTATCATCAACATAAGCCGACTTGTTTACAAGGAGCTGTCGCAACTTGAGGAGTTACAAGGTAATAAATCGGAAGGGTATTTTTACCTTCGAAAGTATATCACCATAACCGACAGTCTGTTTAACATCCAAAAGATTAGCGAGGCCAACAGGCTCGAGAACATATCGGCACTACATCAAAAAGAGAAAGAAATACAGCTACAAAAAGAAAACCTAATCCTAAGCCAAGCCAAACTAAATAAATCGAGAATGAGGCAGGTTTACCTGGTAGGCTTAATTGCGTTTCTTCTGGTATTGGTCTATGTTTCGTTCACTGCTTACAAGAACAAGCAAAAGGCTAACATACTACTTGCCGAGCAGAAGGAAAAAATTGAGAAGCAAAAGAATATGCTCGAACAGCGTTCGCGCGATATTACCGATAGCCTAAACTACGCACGTCGAATTCAAAAAGCTATTCTACAAACATCGGAGCAGCCATCGGACTTTTTTGAGGATTCGTTTCTGATTTTTTTACCTAAAGAACTTGTAAGCGGCGACTTTTACTGGTTTAAGCGATTCGACAATCAAATGCTTTTTGCGGTAGCCGACTGCACGGGACATGGGGCACCAGGTGCATTTATGAGTATAATTGGAATGTTTGGGCTAAACCAAATTGTTACCGAGTTCAAGGAAACCAATCCGGGCGAAGTACTCCTCAACCTTAATGAATTGTTCCACAAGTCATTTGAGCAGAGGGAAGGCTCTGAGATATTCGATGGCATGGATATTGCCTTTTGCAACTATAACCCTGGAACAAGGGAATTGCGGTACTCCGGTGCAAATATTTACCTCAACATCATGCGAAAATCAAATTCCCAACCAGTTTCGAATATTATTCTAAATCAAAACGAATCACACACACTATACCAGGTGAAGTGTGAAAGGCAATCGATTGGTTACATGACCGAAAAGGTGAATTTCACTACCCATAGCATTCAGCTGGAGAAGGACGATATAATTTACCTTTACACCGATGGTTTTACCGATCAATTCGGTGGACCAAATGGGAAAAAATTTAGGCTAACTGAGTTTAGGAATCTTCTATGCTCCATAGCCAACCTCCCTATGACTAAGCAAAGGGATTTTCTTTTAGAAATATTCTCTGAATGGAAAGGGAACAATGTTCAGGTTGATGATGTTACGGTTATGGGCATCAGGATTACCTAGAAATATACATATCGAGAACCCGATTTAGCCCTTTCCGACAGACCCTACAGAATTTGAGGGAATTCGAAAACATTATGCAATCTATTTCGGGTCGGTACAAACCCTTACTCAGATAGCCAGCCCCTTCGAAGGCACCAACCTTGTTAGAATAAACCTCATCGGCGAGGTTTAACGCTTCGTTTTGCTCATATTTTTCCTTTTGCCAGGGTGTAGGAATAGGAGTGGTAGGATCAACCATACTTTTCCATTTCAGATTTTCGGGTTTTAGCAATGCAGTAATGTTAAACTCCCAGGGTTCATACTTAGGCATAGATATCTGATATGCCACATCGCTGGTGTAGTATTCATCGGCAAGGCCAGCAATATGATGTCCCATTTCATGAACCATTACATAACCTGAACTAACCGATTTAGCGGAGGCGGTAATGTAAAGGTTATAAATTCCACCTCCACCATACTTATCGGAATTTAGCAGGATAACTAAAAAGTCGTATGGAACCGCCGATGCGTAATCGCGAACCGTCCACTCCCTTTCGGTTAGAACGTATCGTTCAGTTCCGAAGGTATAGTAAGAGCACCCCAAAATATTCGCCGGGTAGTAGTTTGGTTTCTGCAACCTTATGCCACTTACAGGCGATGTGGAGTAAACAGCCGCAACATTAAAATCGGCTTTTCGCCCTTTAAAGGGTTCCACCGAAAAGAAAGCATCAATAAACTGCTGAACATCGTTTGAAAAAACGGTAGAATCGGCAACAGCATAGCCATCGGCTAGCACAACAATATCAACCTTATACTTTGGGTTTCCGTTTTTCATAAAGTAACGCACCTGGGCTGGTGGGCTACTATGTTCTGCTTTTGCATACAGTGCCGGATTAACCGTTTCCGTCCAAATGGTTTGAAACGTATTGGTGCTATCGCGCTTACGCATCACGAGTTTAAAGATGTTTTTTGGCCAAGGAAACCTGATGCTTTCCTCAAAGTCCTTATTGATCTCACCTGCCTCAATGGTTGTTTGCCATTCACCAAAAACACTGCAAAACCCTTGTGTATATAAAACCTTTCCGGAGGCAGCATCAACAATATCAAAGGCATACAACCCAAGGTTGTAAGGATCGTTCATCACCTTTACCCTTCCACCCCACAAGCCATCGTTCTTTATGCCAAATATTTTGAAACTCTCGGTACTGGAGTTCCCTCCATGTATGTAATCGATTCGCATGGTTTTATTCTCGAAATACCCATCGAAATTACCATTACTTTTTGTGGCTTGAGCTGTGGCTAAAGCAGAAACACTCATGAAGGCCAAAAGAATGGTGAACTTCTTCATCATCTAATACTTTTAGGTAAAACATCGTAAACATTTCCTTGAGAATCGAACATTTGCCCCATGCAATCAACTGCCAAGCAGCTGTGAACCGGCAAGAGAGCGAGTAGGTCACCGGGTTTTAAATCATCGAGCACATTCCCAGAATAGGTAACAACGCCATGTTCCTGGCTAAGCGATGTTACCATGGCGTTGGCTATGGGCTCGCTCCATGTTGAGCCTTCAAAGCGGCTAACTAAACCGTAGCAGCCAATGCCGTCGATATCCACTCTCTCCTTTGAGAGGTGAACTGCTCCTGCATGAAGAATTACCTTTTGCTTTCCTGCCAAAACATCAACTACAGGGCAAATGAGCGCCAGTGCCACCTGCGATAAATTGCATGACCCAATCTGGTTTTGCATCACATCGTAAAAAACAAAGTTGCCGGGTCGAATCTCGCTGACTCCCCAAAACTCATCGGAAATGGAACAGGTTGGGGTATCACCATAGGAAATTACAATGTTTGGGTATTGATCGATCCAGAAGCTACGGAGCTTTGCAAGTTGGCTTAGCGATGAGGTGTGAAGTTTTTCAACCTCTTCCCTATCCCTTGCGCTATAGGAATGACCGGCATGTGTAAGAAATCCCTTAAAAACCAGGTTCGATTTTGAACCAATAAGATTGACCATTAGGGCAAGTTCGCGGGTATTATCGGCAGGGACACCGGAGCGGCCATGACCAACATCAACCTCAATAAAAACACCCACACGTTCATCAATACTATCGATTGATGCCATTAAGTTTTGAGGTGATGAGAAGGTTACATTTAACGCAATGCTTTTTGCGAGAGAATTTATGCGTTGGGCCATTTGCGGAACCAATGGGAAAGCAATGGTAATGTCGTTCCAGCCGGCATCGGCAAAGTACTCAGCCATTGGCACCGACGAAACGGTTATTTGGGTAATGCCATGCTTACGGAATAACTCCCCAACGGCTTTACTTTGGTGTGTCTTAAAGTGAGGCCGCAATAAAACTTTTGCCTTCGCAGCCTTAAGGGCCATGAAGGCAATGTTTTGTTCGCACTTAGGTATATCAAGGAGTAAATAGGGTAAGTTTTTAGTCATTCTTCTTGCTTTCCGACTCTATTAAAAACCTTTTCCCAATTGTAAGCTGTGGGAGCAACACTAACGATAAACGTTTGAGAACATTAACAATCACCTCATCATTTTGGATTGTAATTGAAGGCTTATCGAAGTTGAGGCTTAGTAAGCGAGGAAGGTTTTTCCTTCGGATGAATTGCATGTATGATTTATCCTTATCGATGATGATGTAATCCTCGCTAAACATAAAATCCTTTAGCTTATCTACATTTACCTTTGAAGCAGGCGAAATGTGAATATTCACCCTTTTGTACGATACCGCCGTGGTAATGGCCACAATAAGAGGGAGTATCATTGTTAAGGGGATAAAAGTGATGTAAAACTTCCAGAAGTTAGGCCATGTAAACGAACCACCAATGAGCATAATTAGGGCAAGGAACACAAACATGGCGATAAGCATAAGCACAAAATGGAGAAAGAAAATTTCAAGATGTCCCTTGCTTTCAGCTGATTTAACATGAACTTCGAGTGCCATACGTTTACCGGATTAGGTTAAACTTGATTGTTAAGGTTAGGTTCATCAAATTTAAATCAAATTGCAGCAATTTGTATATAAAAAGATTAAAAAATAGTAATGATCACACAAACTTTAAAAAATCGCGAATCCTGTGCTTCCATCGGAACGGGCAAATGCGCGGAACATCCCTGTAGTATTCATCATCATACAAACATTTCCTAAATGGTCAAGAGCAATCACACCCCCGCGGCCACCAGCGTTGAGCAGTTTCCCCATAATTACTTTTTCAACAGCAGCGTTTAACGAAAGGTTCTGATACTCCATGAGTGCGGAAATATCGTGAGCTACGGTATAACGGATAAAAAATTCGCCATGGCCGGTTGCCGATACAGCACAGGTAGAGTTATTGGCATAGGTTCCTGCACCAATAATTGGAGCATCACCTATTCGGCCCCATCGCTTGTTGGTCATACCACCGGTAGAAGTGGCCGCTGCCAAATTACCATGCACATCCAGAGCAACGCATCCCACCGTACCCATCTTTTCCTTTGAAAGCACTCTTTGCAGGTCGTTCCAACGTTGGGGGGTATAAAAGTAAGAGCTGTCAACCAGTTCGACGCCATTTTCTAAAGCAAACTCCGATGCGCCTTTACCTGTAAGCATTACATGGGGAGAATTCTCCATAACCTTACGGGCAAGGGAAATGGGATTTTTAACATTGGAAACACCCGCTACTGCGCCTGCACTGAGGGTTCTACCATCCATAATGGCGGCATCAAGTTCGTTCCGACCCTCGTGGGTAAAAACAGCTCCTTTCCCAGCATTAAACAAAGGACAATCCTCAAGGTAGCGAACAACCTGTTCAACCGCATCAAGGCTTGTCCCTCCCGATTTCAATATCTCAACCCCAATGCTAAGAGCTTTGTTCATTTCCTGCTCATACTCATTAAGTTGCTCCGTTGTGAAATTTTCAGGCTTCATATTTCCGGCACCGCCATGAACCGCAATGCTCCAAGTTTGAGAAAAGCCATTGCTTACGCCGAAACCAATAATAAGCAAAAGGATGTAAAATTTATTACGCATGGCCTGGTTATTTATACGTTCATATTTATTAGGTTTGCAATTTAAATCATTTGGACAAATGAGAAAACACTTAGCCTTCAGCTTAAGGTATTTTGTTTTTTGGATTATACTATTTGCCGCCTACCGGATAGCCTTCATCATTTACCAATTTGAAAACCTTACAACGTTAAGGTTTAACGAGTTGGTAAATATTTTAATACGAGGCGCTTGGATGGATGCGTCACTTACAGGTTATTTACTTTTGCTAACATTTCTCCTACAGGCCATCCTTTTTTTCGTTTCACCAAAGGCACTAAGCAAACTGTTTAGTGCCATCACACTAATATTCTTATTCATAGTAAACATTGTGGTAATAAGCGATATGGAACTTTACCGCAATTGGGGGTTCCGTATCGATGCCACGCCCCTACTTTACCTTAAAACACCCAAAGAGGCCATGGCATCGGTTAAAACACCAATGCTAATACTTTTCGTTGTATTACTTGCAGCAATTACCTACCTAACTCACCTTGCATACCGGAAATGGGTAGCAAAAGGGGTTGAGCAAGCCAAACCGCTTAAATGGTGGCATAGCCCCATCATGCTTTTCATAGCGGCAACCATGATAATCCCAATCCGTGGTGGGTTTGGGATTGCGCCCATGAACCCTGGGAAGGTTTACTTTAGCCAGAATAACTTTTGCAACCATGCAGCACTCAACCCTGTTTGGAATATGATGTACTCCGTAAGCAAAAGCAGCACCATGAATAAAACATACATGGTTGAAATTGATAAAGACATAGCCCACCAGCGCTTTGCTAACCTCATGCATACCGATAGCACAATCCATGTTCTAAATATCAACAAGCCCAATATAGTTATCATTTTACTGGAAAGTTTTGGCGCAAAGCTGGTTGGTTCACTCGGAGGACTCCCCAACGTTACCCCAAACCTAAACCGTTTAGCAACCGAAGGCATACTGTTTACCCGCGCAACTGCCAGTGGCGATAGAAGCGATAAAGGTATTATAGCGGTATTAGCAGGTTTTCCAGCTCAGCCCACCCAATCGGTAATTAAATACCCTACAAAATCGCATAAGTTGGCCACCATTAGCGAAACGCTTTACGAGCAAGGCTATAATACGGCCTTTTACTATGGCGGCGACCCCGATTTTGCCAATATCCGCTCGTTTCTTTACCATGCTAAATTTCAAAAGTTGATAACCCAGGATGACTTCCCAAAGAATTACCGTAACTCCAAATGGGGCGTTCACGACGAACATGTGTTTAACTACTTGCTAAACGATATCGATTCGGCAAAAGCACCATTCTTTAAAATGTTTTTCACCCTCAGCAGTCACGAACCCTTTGAAATTCCTGCTAAACCCAAATTCAAAGGCAAAAGTGAAGTAGAGCAATTTCTTAGCTCGGCCTACTATACCGATAGTTGTCTTGGTGACTTTATGGCTAAAGCCCAACAAAGGGAGTGGTTCAAGAACACCTTATTCATTCTAATTGCCGATCACGGCCATCGACAACCGGCAAACTACCCTAATTATGAACCATTAAAATATGGTATTCCCATGATATGGCTAGGTGGCGCCGTTAAACAACCCATGGTTGTAAACACCACCTGTTCACAAACCGATTTAGCTGCAACGCTTTTGGCTCAGCTAAATTTATCTCATAGCCAATTTACCCTATCAAAAAATATTCTTTCGGATAAGGTCATGCCATTCGCCTACTTTGCATTCAACGAGGGTTTTGGCTATGTAAACCAAACCGACACTATTGTGTACGATCTTGTAGGGAAAAAATACATCAAACAAGCCGGGCAAAATATTCCAGAAACCAAAAACGATGCCTGGGCTTTCTTCAATGCGTACCAGGAAGTATTTAATGGTCTATAGAGGAATCAAATAGAAAAAGAAAGAAGCCAGACCGTTGGGTCTGGCTTCGGGTATTACTTGTCAATCTATCTATTTAAACTCAGCGGAAATACGCTTAGCAAGTTCGTCAAACTCTTCGGGGGTAAGTTTAAGTTTCGGTTTGTGAAAATCGATATCGGACTCCTTATTCAAGGGCACCAGGTGAATATGGGCATGGGGAACTTCAAGCCCAAGAACAGCAACGCCAATTCGCTTGCAGGGCACAACCTTTTCGATTGCTTTAGCCACACGTTGGGCAAAAAGGGTAAGCCCGGCAAGGGTTTCGGGATCAAGATCGAAAAGGTAATCAACCTCAACCTTGGGAATTACCAGGGTATGGCCTTTGGCCAGAGGATTGATATCGAGGAATGCATAAAATCTATCATCCTCAGCAACCTTATACGATGGAATTTCGCCATTTACTATCCGGCTGAAAATTGTAGCCATAACGGAATGATTTAGAGTGATATTCCTAAAATCTCGAATTGCATTAAACCCGATGGCACCTGAACATCAACCACATCGCCAACCTTTTTGCCAATAAGTGCTTTAGCAATGGGAGTATTGATGGAAAGTTTGTTTTCCTTAATGTTCGCTTCGGACTCAGCCACTAGGGTGTACTCAACCACTGCATTGGTTTTGAGGTTTTTGAGCTTTACCTTGTTCAGGATCTGAACCTGGTCGGTATCAATCTTTGACTCATCAATAATGCGAGCATTGGCAATCAAATCCTCAAGCTTTGAGATTCGCAGCTCAAGCATACCTTGAGCTTCCTTAGCGGCATCGTATTCGGCATTTTCCGAAAGGTCGCCCTTGTCGCGCGCTTCGGCAATCATCCTTGAAATTGCTGGGCGCTCAACGGTTTTAAGGTGCTCAAGTTCCTTACGTAACTTCTGGAGCCCTTCCTCTGTTAAATAGGTTGTTTTACTCATTTTACCTCCTAAATATGAAATAAAAAAGAATCCCG
>LUYY01000186.1 GCA_001603415.1 Bacteroidales bacterium Bact_07
CAATACTCATTATAAAACATTTTTAACAAATTTAGTAATGTTTTTGGAATATAAGTTGATGATAAAACATTTACATTTAATGCAATTTTTAAAACCGCTTTCATACCTTTGCATTAGGGAAACACTAACCGATTAAAACATACTGACCATGAAAAAGATACTGATGATTTCGCTATTTGCTGCTTTTGCATTTTCGGTAGTAGCGCAGAATGCTGTTCCAAAGATTAACTTTAAAAACAGTAACTACAATTACGGTAAGATAAAGGAGGATGATGGAGTAGCCAACTATTCCTTTGAGTTTACCAATACTGGTAATGCGCCTCTAATTATACAGCGGGTAGCAACCTCATGTGGTTGTACAACTCCCGAATGGCCTAAGGAGCCAATTGCCCCTGGTAAGGGTGGAAAAATTACCGTTGGATACAACCCATCGGGTCGTCCCGGACCATTTGCCAAAACCATAACCGTTTACTCAAATGCTGAGACACCCACGGTTATCCTGCAAATCAACGGTGAGGTTATACCTCATGTTAAAACTATTGATGAGATTTATGTAACCCCGGTTGGCGACGAGTTAAAGTTCGAAAAAATTCATTTTGCCTTGGGCCGGATATTCTTGGGCAAAACATATACCGATACCGTTAAATTTATCAATAAATCCAATGCACCCGTTACGGTTAAGGCTAATACCCAGGGAATGAATTTCATGCAGGTGAAAGTGGTACCCGAGGTGGTTAAACCAAACCAGTTTGGTGCCATTGTGCTTACCTACAATCCCGATAAGCGCGAGGAGTGGGGATTTGTGGTTGACCGCTTTACCATTTCAATAAACGATAAAGCCATAAATAACAGTCCGCTAACCATTACCGCAAGCATTGAGGAGGACTTTTCAAACCTCTCGCAAAAAGATTTGGAGAATGCCCCCAGGGCAGAGTTTAATACCTTGCAGTACGATTTTGGAACAGTAAAATCGGGCGATCCTGTTCAGTACGATTTCATCCTTAAAAACACTGGCAAAAGCGATTTGATTATCCGCAAGATTAAGGCAAGTTGCGGTTGTACTACAGCTACTCCAACTAAGAGTGTGCTCAAGCCCGGGGAATCGACAGAAATTTCTGCTTCGTTCCGAACCTCAGGCTACTCCGGCCGCCAGGGTAAAACCATCACCGTAATTACCAACGATCCGCGTAACTCAACCCTAATACTCCGCATAACAGGGGATGTCAATAAAGTAGAATAGTAAAGAAAAGCCGGCTTAGATGCCGGCTTTTTTTAGATCGGAGGTATGTGTATATTAGTGTTTGGTGTTTGGCTGGCTATATACCAGAGCATATCATTTTAATCTGTTTTTTCTGCGTTCTGTTGAATTTACTATCAACCAACAACCGTCAACCATCAACTAAATAGGTATCACAGGGTTTCACAGAGTTTACACAGTGTTACACAGTGAAAATCTGCATTATCTGTGTCATCTGCGTTCCACTTAAATTAACCATCAACCAACAACCATCAACTAACAACTATCAACTAAATGGGTATCACAGTGTTGCACAGAGTTTACACAGTGTTACACAGTGAAAATCTGCATTATCTGTGTCATCTGTGTTCCATTCCATCCCACGAACAACGAACAGCCCCTTGTTAGCGCGCGTCTCATGATGCGTGCGTTCTTATAATTTACAAACAACGTACAACCCCTCCTGTCATTCCGAGCACCTGCGAGAAATTTGATGGGAACGATAAAGGTTAAGGAATAAAAACCTGCCACGCTTTGCAGGTTTCTACTTAGTTTGCAGTATGCTGTACTCAGTGTACAGATAGCTTATTCTTTAGCGGCTGAGCCTTGGCAGGTTTGTTCTGTTTACTCACACCTTTATTTCTTACCGCAAACAACTCTTTTATTCCAAAAGCTCATTAATGGTTACAGGTATGACCGTGTTCACCGTGGTGGTGGCTGTGGTGGTTGCAGCTTTCACCGGAATCGGTTAGTTCGCCGTTGAGGTAAAGGTTTACAACCTCATCAGTGCTGCCTGAGCAACCCCTAACAACGTCAATACCATGTGCTGCAAGCACATTTATTGCGCCTGCGCCAATGCCTCCGGCCAGCATAAGGCTTACTCCCATTTGTTGCAGGTCGAACGCAATGTTTGATTTGCATCCGCATCCCTGAGGCGAGCCTATTGTTTCCTTGTTGATCACCTTGCCGTTCTCAACGGTGTAAACGGTGTAAAATTCACAATGGCCAAAGTGTTCATCAACTTGTCCATGTCGTGTGGGTAATGCAATTTTCATACAACTTTAGTTTATTGGTTAACTATTTATTTGTTTGTTCTTGTAAATCATTGCAATTTAAGTCGTGGCTTGGGGTTAAATTAATTTTCAGGGCCATGCCCCCTGTTAGAGCTTTTGCCACCTTGGCTCGGGCCTGCTCAAGTATTCTACCGAAGGTTTGTCGGGAGACTCCCATCTGCTTTGCGGCATCCTCGTGGTAGAGGCCTTGCCCGTCGGCAAGCCGAATTGCCTCCAGCTCATCGAGTTCCAGAACTATTACATCGATGGTATGCATAGGCCTGCCGGCAGGCTTAAAGAGAAGAATATCAGGGGAATGACAGATCCTTCGCGGACATTTATTTCTTGGCATATGCTCAAAATGTTTTTGCAAATATAGGCATATGCCCAAAATAAAAACCGATTCTGTGTTAAAAAGTGTTTTATTTATTCCGATCCTGTAGAATTCTGTTTTCGACTCCGCATTTCTAAATTTTACTGACAACCATCAACTAAATAATTACCACAGTGTTTCATAGAGTTTACACAGAGTTACACAGTGAAAATCTGCATTATCTGTGTCATCTGTGTTCCATTCCATCCCACGAACAACGAATAACCATTTAGCCGACCCCTCTAAATCTCCCCTGAGAGGGGAGACTTCCATTTTTTCTGCAAGGGT
>LUYY01000187.1 GCA_001603415.1 Bacteroidales bacterium Bact_07
TTTGGTATAAGAATTGTTAATGTTACCGCACGGATTGCAAATCCGCGCGAGCGGGGTGGAGAGGGGGCGGTGGACGAAAGCCATCATTTTCTTTGGTTCTTTCTTGTATCAAGACCAGAAAGAACAGGTAATTGGCCCTTTGTGATGGTTTACCATTTGCGATGCACCGTTTCCTTTGAGCCGTCCCCTCCTGTCATGCTGAGCTCCGCCGAAGCATCTCTTCTTACCTTCAAAAGTTGTTCGTTGATAGGTGATAGTTGTTAGATTTCGGTTCACGGCTCACGGTTCACGGTTCAAGGCTCACGGTTCACGGCTCACGGCTCACGGTTAACATTTAACGTCTTTAACTTCCTCTAACTTCCTCTAACTTCTTCTATATTCCTCTTGCAAATGAGATTCCTCGACATAGTCTATCCCGATATATCGGGACTCGGAATGACAGGTGAAGTTGATAGTTGATAGTTGTTAGAATTTGGTTCACGGTTCACGTTTAACGTCTTTAACTTCCTTTAACTTCCTCTAACTTCCTTTAACTTCCTCTAACTTCCTCATATTCTATATTAACGGTTAACGGTTAACGTGAGGTTTCCTTACTCGTGATTTAAGACCCTCCACAACCAAACAACCTCAATTTTTGTTTACTTTGCACGGTTATTTAAATTAAGTTTTATGCAATCCCACCAAAGGCATCAGGAATCGACAATAGTTCTTATTCTTGTAATGTTCACCTCGTTTATTACTCCCTTTATTGGTTCGGCAATTAACTTGGCCTTGCCAAGGATTGGGCATGAATTTCAGCTTAATGCCGTAACCATGAGCTGGGTAACCATGGCATTCCTGCTGTCGTCGGCGGTGTTTTTGGTGCCTATTGGCAAACTGGCCGACATATACGGACGGAAAAGAATTTTCCTGACCGGTAACCTAATACTGGCATCGGCATCGCTAATGGCTATAATTGCGCCCAATGGCGCAATACTTATTGCATTAAGGGCCATACAGGGTATAGGAAGTTCCATGATGTTTGCTACCGGTATAGCGCTAATTACATCGGTTTTTCCTCCACATGAGAGGGGTAGAGCCATAGGAATGAATGTTACAGCGGTATATATTGGCCTTTCGGCTGCACCTGTAATTGGTGGTTTTCTTATCGATGCTCTGGGTTGGCGAAGCCTTTTCTACATTCCTGCCATCATGGGTATTCCTGCTGTTATTGCCGCTATTGTTGCCATTAAAGGCGAATGGGCCGAAGCCAAAGGCGAAAAGTTTGATTTACAGGGATCATTAGTATTTGTGCTATCGATGAGCGCCCTGATGTATGGCTTTTCAAAACTTCCAACACCGCCTGCAATCATCCTAACGATTGCAGGACTTTTAGGATTGGCCCTATTTGTTCGATTGCAAATAAAAGCAGATTATCCGGTTTTCAACGTTTCGCTTTTCCGAACCAATAGGCTGTTTGCCCTATCGAACCTGGCTGCGTTAATTAACTATGCCACCACCTTTGCCATCACCTTTGTGTTAAGCCTTTATCTGCAATACATCAAGGGTTTGAGCCCACGCGAAGCCGGTATGTTGCTGGTAATTCAACCACTGGTTATGGCTGCCATAGCATCGGTATCAGGTAGGCTCTCGGACAAGCACGATCCTCGCATTCTGGCATCGGCAGGAATGGCTGTAATTGCAGTGGGGTTGGCCTTACTGATACCTATCAGCAAGGAAACAACTGTAGTCTATATTGGAGTTGTGCTGGGTTTACTGGGATTTGGCTTTGGATTATTCTCATCGCCCAACACCAATGCCATAATGGGATCGGTTGAAAAGCGCTACATTGGCCTTGCATCGGGAACGGTGGCTACCATGCGGCTGGTTGGTCAAATGCTAAGCATGGGTATTGCCACCATGGTAATCCATATTTTTATTGGTTCAGGAACCATAAACCCATCAAACTATAAGCAGTTTATCCTTTCGGCTGGAACAACTTTTGCCATTTTTGTTGCCCTGAGCATCCTGGGCGTTTGGGCATCGTTGGCAAGGGGTGGGAAGAACGGAAATTAAGTTTAAAAGCATTTCAATATCAATTTTATTGGTCAACCCAATCGCCATTGGCCTTAATTAAAGCAATCAGCTCATCAATGGCTTGATCTTCGGGGATGTTCTTCTTTACAACCTCTTTCCCCTTGTAAAGGGTTATCCTGCCAGGGCCTGCACCCACATAGCCGTAATCGGCATCGGCCATCTCGCCGGGCCCGTTAACTATGCAGCCCATAACGCCAATCTTTAAGCCCTTTAAGTGCGATGTTGCGCTCCGAACCTTATGCAGCGTTTGCTGCAGGTTGAACAGGGTGCGTCCGCATCCGGGACAGGCAATGTACTCGGTTTTGGTGACCCGTGTCCGCGCCGCTTGCAGAATGGCAAATGCTGTATTCCTTATCACCTCAGGGGATAGTAGAGAAGTTAACATTACCCCGTCAATCAGCCCATCAATCAGTAGTCCACCCAGATCGGCAGCAGCTTTAAGCTGAAAATCTTCCTTTTCTGTATCGGAGTAACCCCGTACGGCAACCACAGGCAAACTAATTTCCTGGCGCATCAGCTCAATCAGAGCGGCACGCTGCTCAGCAAATCCATTGGAGTTTTTGGTCGATAACAATAATACTACGTTAGGATTCTCCTTCAAAGCCGATAGAAGGCTTAGATTCAATAAATCGGCATAGGTAACATCCAACAAAACGCAATCCGATGGTTTTTGACGAATATATTCGTCACCCTTCAATAAACGGAAATTGGGTGTATGTTCCGAAATAACCGGTAAACCATTGAGGTTAGGGCTTGGTTCAAATCCGGGGACTACAAAGTAGTCGGGAGCGGTATCGGTTGGCTGCCATTCCTTTTTAGCCGAGTTGAAATGCCATCCCCAAGCATTGGCAGTAGCCTCTGTAAAAGTTCCGTCGATGTAAGCAAATACTCGTGGTGGGTTTGCTCCACCGATGCCTTTAACATCGATGGTCTCGCGTCGATTATACTCAAAGGGATTGTATGGCAAGTCCTCAGTGGGGTTTAAAGCGGGTAAGGTTTGCCTGTTACTGAAGTAAGCAACCAATTTTCTAGCCACGGGTATTTCGTTTTCGGGCTCCTCGGTAAGTGAAACCCGAATGGTATCGCCAATGCCATCGGAAAGGAGAGCGCCAATACCCACTGCCGATTTAATTCGACCATCCTCGCCATCGCCAGCCTCGGTAACGCCAAGGTGGAGCGGATAGCTCATGCCCTCAGCATTCATGGTAGCCACTAAAAGCCTTACAGCTTGCACCATTACCCTTGTATTGCTCGATTTCATGGAGATAACCAGGCTGTTAAAGCTGTGCTTACGGAAAATTCGAAGAAACTCCATGGCCGATTCCACCATTCCTGCGGGAGTGTCGCCATAACGGCTCATAATCCTGTCGGAAAGAGAACCGTGGTTAACGCCCACGCGTATGGCTACGTTACGAGTTTTACAAAGTTCTATTAGAGGAATAAGCTTTTGCTCAATTCTATCTAGTTCAGTGCGATATTCCTCATCGGTGTATGACACATCCTCAAATTTTGCCCGAGGGTCGGCATAATTGCCGGGATTGATTCGAACCTTTTCCACGTGCTTAGCGGCCTCAAGCGCAGCTGCAGGATTAAAGTGAACGTCGGCAACTATTGGGGTGTTATAGCCTCTTGCCATGAGCTCCTGCTTTATGCTTTGCAGGTTAGCAGCCTCGCGGGTGCCCTGAGTGGTAATACGCACAAGCTCGGCGCCAGCTTCAATCGCCCTGATGCATTGTTCTACGGTGGCAGCAGTATTGTTGGTATCGGTAGTGGTCATGGTTTGTACCCTTATGGGGTTATTTCCACCCAATGGTGTATTTCCAACCATTACCTCTATAGAAACTCTACGCTTAAACTCAGCTATGCTATCAATGTAACCCTTCATTGCAAATGGAATTATTCTGCAAAGTAAATACTTTTTATAGTATTACTTGGGTTGAGAGGCGATAGATGATCGTAAAAAATAGAACACAGATTACACTGATTTAATTGATTTACCCAGATTAAATTAACCAAACTCTAAACATTAAACACAATCTCCCTGTACACTGCATACTGTACACTGCACACTATTTTTCGCTACGCTCAGGATGACAAGTGAAGTTGATTACCTGCGGTGTACTCGCAAAAAAGTGCTCGGTCTTTTATAGTTGTTCGTTGTTAGATTTTGTTTAACGGCTCACGGTTCACGGCTAACATCCTCTTTTTAACCATTCATCTATCCCAACTGCCCATACCTCGCAAAATCATTTTATCTTTGTAAAAAATAAGGATATGGAAGGAACACGATTACAGAAGGTGGGAAGGCTTATACAAAAGGAACTTAGCGAGATTTTACAGCGCGAAGGAGCAGCCAAATTTCCCGGTAAAATGCTTAC
>LUYY01000020.1 GCA_001603415.1 Bacteroidales bacterium Bact_07
CATTATTTTCCATATTTTAAATAATACATAGAAATATAAGATAGAGTTATTACTTTTATTGAAAATTTTAAATACCATGATTGAAATAATTGATACCGTTAAAAACCCACAAGCATTGGAGAATGCAGTAAATCGGTTTCGTGAAAGAGGCATAATTCTACCAACCTTTCAGCAGCAGCAGAATCCTGAACTAATACCCGAAAAAATTAAGGGGAAACTTAAGGATGTTGGGTTATGGGAAATAAACCCCCTGAACCTATTCCGAATCACTTGGAAAAATGAGCCGAAAGAAAAGGGAGGACTTTACGGTAAGGTTAACTACATAGAACTGCCCAAGGAGTTAACTGGCGTGAATGCCCAAATAATACTCTTGCTTGGGAAATGGTTCCCAACCGGAGCGCATAAAGTAGGCGCTGCCTATGGTTGTTTGGCACCACGAATTATAACCGGCGAATTTGACCCAACCACTCAAAAAGCGGTGTGGCCATCAACCGGTAACTACTGCAGGGGTGGCGCATTCGATTCCAAACTAATGGGAACCGAATCGGTAGCTATACTGCCCGAAGAGATGAGCCGTGAGCGCTTTACCTGGCTGCGCGATTATGTTGGTTCCGAGGTTATTGCAACCCCTGGCTGCGAGTCGAATGTGAAAGAGATTTACGATAAATGCTGGGAAATTCGCAGAACCAAGCCCGACTACGTTATTTTTAACCAGTTTGACGAGTTTGGCAATGCCGCATGGCACTATAACATTACTGGTAAAGCCATAGAGGAAGTATTTAAAGGACTTGGCGGAAAATTTAACCTTGCCGCATACGTTTCGGCAACTGGGTCGGCAGGAACTATTGCCGCTGGCGACTACCTTCGAACCATTGCACCACATGTTAAGGTGGTGGCATCGGAAGCCAAGCAGTGCCCAACAATTCTGCTAAATGGTTTTGGCGGTCATCGCATCGAGGGGATTGGCGATAAGCATGTGCCCTGGATTCATAACGTGAAAAACACCGATGTTATTACCGCAATCGACGATGAGGATTGCATGCGCATTTTCAGGCTATTCAACGAGCCCGAAGGTGTTAAATACCTTATTGAATCGGGTGTTCCTGCAGAAATAGCCAACAATCTGAACCTTTTGGGAATATCGGGCATTAGTAACATGCTTTCGGCTATTAAAACGGCCAAGTTCTTCGAAATGACTTCGGATGATGTGATTTTTACGGTTGCCACCGACTCAGCTGAGATGTATAGGTCAAGGCTTGAAGAGCTTAGGGAAGAGCGGGGCAACTATAACCCCACTCAAGCCGTAAAAGACTTTGAAAAATGTATTTTAGGGGCAACTACCGACTGGATGAAAGAGCTTACCTACACCGACCGTAAGGCAATACATAACCTTAAATACTTCACCTGGGTTGAGCAACAGGGCAAGGAAATTGAGGATTTAAACAGGCTTTGGTACGACAGGGATTTGTGGCCAAAGCTGTTCGGGCAGATAAAGCGATGGGATGAACTGATCATGGAGTTTAACGAACGTGTCGGCTTGATAAAATCGCTGTAAATCAAAATTATATGAACACCAAGTTCATGCTTACCTGTTCGGGCTGTGGTAAAACTTTTTCACCATCGCCTGAACTTTACCTTTGCCCTGTTTGTAGCAGATCAAACAACACGGTTTTGCCCCCTAAGGGTGTGCTAAAAGCCATATATGATTATGAGACCCTTGGTAAATCCAACGAGGATATCATAAGCAACAACTTTTGGGATTTACTTCCACTAAATAGGAAAACATCGTTGCCAAAACTAAGGGTTGGCGAATCGCCATTATATCAATTTGATAAAATTGATGGCGAGCCGATCCCATTTGAGCTCTACTTAAAGGACGATTCCCAAAACCCAACCTTCTCATTTAAGGATAGGGCATCATCGGTGGTATCGGCCTATGCCAAGGAAAATGGCATTAGCACAATTGTTGCTGCATCTACAGGAAATGCTGGATCGTCGCTGGCCGGTATTTGCGCATCGCAGGAGCAAAAAGCAATAATCATGGTGCCTAAGAGCGCACCACAAGCCAAGCTCACTCAAATAGTAATGTATGGAGCCACAATTGTGCCCGTTGATGGCACCTACGACATGGCCTTTGACCTTAGCGTTGAGGCAACCAAAGAGTTTGGCTGGTATAACCGCAATACTGCCTTTAATCCACTAACCATCGAGGGAAAGAAAACCGTATCGTTGGAACTTTTCCTTCAGCTTAATAGGGCTATCCCCGACTACATCTTTGTTCCCGTAGGCGATGGTGTTATTATTTCGGGTGTATATAAGGGATACGAAGATTTACTCAAAGTAGGATTAATTGACAGGATGCCCACAATTGTAGCTGTTCAGGCTGCCGGAAGTTCTAACCTAATCGACAATATTGGCAAACCCAATTTTACTATCAAACCCAGCCAAACCCTTGCCGATTCCATTTCGGTAGATATCCCCCGAAACTTCTACATGGCACAAAGTTTTATCGTTCAATACCAAGGTGAGCACATATCGGTAACCGACGAGGAAATTGTTGAAGCAACAAAAACCTTAGCCAGCAACACTGGCATTTTTGCCGAACCTGCTGCTGCAACCGCCTATGCAGGAATGCTACGCTATAAAAATCAACAGCTGTTGCAGAGCAAACAAAAGGTAGTGGTATTGCTCACGGGCAGCGGACTTAAAGATATAAAAGCGGTTTCGTCAATTATTAATATTCCCAATGCCATTGAGCCAACCCTTGAAGCGTTGAAGGTAGTTTTTAGATAGTGTTCGGTTTACAGTGTACAGTGTACAGTAGCATTTATTGATTGGTTGATCATTCTAAATTCAAACATCTAACTCCTTAATTCAGTTCCCCAAAACATTTACCTTTGCAATAGCTATGATACGATTTAATTTAAACGGTAAAGCGGAAGAATACAACGGTGATCTAAACCGATCGCTGCTCGATTATTTGCGGAACGAATTACATCTTACCGCAGCAAAGGATGGCTGTTCAGGCCAAGGCGTTTGTGGTGCCTGCTCAATTGAAATGAACGGTAGCATAAAAATGGCCTGCCGCATTAAGATGCAGGATGTTGAGGGAGCCACCATTTACACCCTGGAGGGCTTACCCGATAATTTTCGGGAAATAATCTCAAACCACTTTGCAGGGCAAGGTGCAGTTCAATGCGGTTTTTGTTCGCCTGGCATGATCATGCGTGCCCGAGGGCTTTGGCTATCGAATCCCAGTGCCACACGAAGCGATATAATCAAGGCTATAAGTCCAAACCTTTGCCGGTGCACAGGCTATGTCAAAATTGTTGATGCCATTCAGAGTGCATTTGCTGAGCTGAACGGCGGCAAAGATATGCGAACGCAAACCGGAGCCCAAATAGGCGATCGATATCCGAAATACCAAGCCAAAGTTACAGCCTTAGGTATAAGACCCTTTGTGGATGATATGTTTGTTGATGGAATGCTCTACGGAGCATTGAGGTTTTCTGATTATCCGCGAGCCAAGGTTTTAAAAATTGATACTTCAAAAGCCATCAAACTCGACGGTGTTGTTAAAATTATTACAGCATCGGATATTCCCGGCGACCGGTATATCGGTCTAATATTTCAGGACTGGCCTGTAATGGTTGCTCAAGGCGAGACAACACGGTACATAGGAGATGTTATTGCAGGAGTTGTGGCAACCTCCGAAAGCGTTGCCCGACAAGCAGCTAAACTTATCGACATTGAATACGAGGTATTGGAACCCGTTACGGATATGCATCAAGCCGTAAAGCCCGATTCGCCAAAGGTTCACCCTAACCGTTCCAATGTGCTGGAAACCTGCACCATTCGGTTTGGCGAGGTGGAAAAGGCCTTTGCCGATGCCGCTTACGTGTCGTCCGATATTTATGAAACGCAACGAATTGAGCATGCTTTTCTGGAAACCGAAACTGCCCTTGCCCTTCCAAACGGTGACGGTGTAAAGGTTTACAGTCAAGGACAAGGCGTTTATGTTGATAGAAAGCAAATAGCTAAAATCCTAAATCTGCCCGAAAGCAAGGTGAATGTAATACAGGTTCAGAACGGCGGCGGCTTTGGTGGTAAAGAAGATTTAACAGTTCAGGGACATGCTGCCCTGATGAGTTATATCACCCAAATGCCTGTAAAGGTTCATCTTACCCGCGACGAGAGCATAAGAATGCACCCCAAAAGGCATCCGGTTTGGATGAAAATCAGTCTTGCCTGTGACTCAAAGGGAAAATTCACAGCTCTAAAGCTCGAGGCAATTGGCGATACAGGAGCATACGCATCGGTTGGGACTAAGGTGATGGAACGTGTGGTTGGACACGCCACGGGTGGATACACCGTTCCCGCTGTAGATATTTCGGCCAAAACCGTTTACACCAACAACATACCCTGTGGAGCCATGCGAGGCTTTGGCGTACCGCAGGTTACCTTTGCCATCGAAAGCTGTATCGACGACCTTTGCCGTCAGGGAGGTTTCGACCGCTGGCTAATTCGTTACGATAACGCCCTTGAAGATGGCGCAAAAACCGCAACCGGTCAAGAGTTGCACGGTGTTGGGCTCAAAAAGACCCTTTTAGCAGTAAAAGAGCAATTTCAATCGGCCAAGTTTGCTGGCATTGCTTGCGGTCTAAAAAATACCGGTGTTGGTAACGGAATGGTTGACGACAGTGAGGTTATTATCAAGGTGGTTAGCCCAACCAAGGTTGAAATTCACCACGGATGGACTGAAATGGGCCAGGGAGTTCATACCATGGCCATCCAAACCCTTCACCATGAAACCGGCATCGAACCAAACATGATTGAGGTAATTGTTGATACCAATGCAGAGATACCTACGGGTATGACCACATCGTCAAGGGCTACCGCCCTTGTAGCCAATGCCATTATCAATGCAGCACGACCATTAAAGGAAGATTTAAAGACTACCAAGCTCGAAAACCTGGTAGGCCAAGTTTACCGTGGCAAATTTGTTTGCGATTGGACCTGCAAACCCGGTGCTAAAACCGATAAACCGGTTATTCACTTTGCCTATGGCTATGCCACTCAGGTTGCCATACTCAACGAACAGGGCAAACTCTCAAAGATTATTGCTGCTCACGATGCAGGGAAAATCATGAACCGTATGCTTTTCGAGGGTCAAATTGAAGGCGCTGTGCATATGGGAATGGGATATGCTCTAACGGAGGATTTACCCATGGAAAAAGGTTATCCCGTTAGTTTTAAGTTCAAGGATATTGGCATAATTCGCGCTAACCAAATGCCCGAAATCGAAGTTATTGGCATTGAGGAACCCGACCCCATTGGGCCATACGGAGCAAAGGGCATTGGCGAAATTGGCATGGTGCCAACAGCAGCAGCCATTGCCAACGCTTTAAGAACTTTCGATGGCATCAAACGAACACGTTTGCCCATGATGCGCAGCAAATCGGAATAGCCTATAACCATCAAACATACACCCAAATGATTTTACTCAGCAATGCTATCTATATCGATTTTGAAACCCTGCAACTGAAAAGTTGCGATATTGTGGTATCAAGTGGAAAAGTTGAGTTTTACCCTGCTGGTACATATAAAGGGAATACTACTGAAACCATTAACTGCAAGGGTAAGTTTGTAACCCATTCGTTTGTTGTTGGGCATCACCATGCGTATTCGGCTTTAGCCCGAGGTATGGGCGCACCCAAAAAATCACCTGAAAATTTCTACGAAATTCTCAAATATGTATGGTGGACTTTGGATAAGTGTTTAACCCCGGAAATGGTTGAATACAGCGGTTTAGTTACAGCTATGGCCTGTGCTAAGGCAGGAGCCTCCTTTGTAATCGACCACCATGCATCACCGAGCGCAGTTAATGGTTCGCTTGAAATACTTGCCAAGGCATTTGAAAGGGTTGGCCTGTCACACTTGCTCTGTTATGAGATCAGCGATAGGGATGGGGAGGCAATTGCCCGGCAAGGGCTTGAAGAAACCGATACCTACCTGAAGAACCATCAGGGATTGGTAGGCCTTCATGCATCGTTCACCCTGAGCGATAAAACATTAAGAGTTGCAGCCAACCTGATGCAAAAGCATAGTTCGGGTGTTCACATCCATGTGGCCGAAGATAAGTACGACCAACAACACTGTCTCGATGCTTATGGCAAGTCGGTTGTTGAAAGGCTTAACGATTTTGGCTACCTCAATTCCGGCAAGTCGATCTTGGTTCACTGCCTGCACCTAACCGACTATGAGCGGAACCTTATAGGCCAATCGCCATGCTGGGTAGCACAGAATAGCGATAGTAATTTGAACAATAACGTAGGCTATTTCAGTAGCAAAAATATGGGTGACAATATCATGCTGGGCACCGACGGCATGCATAGCGATATGTTACAAAGTATGAAATCGGCCTACTTTGTTGGCCAGAACTTTGACCCCATGAGTCCTGCGCAAGCATACAAAAGGCTTAGAAATGCTCACCGCTACATAGCCCAAAATGGCTTCAGAGGCGATGGCCCCGATAACCTTGTGGTTCTTGACTACGATTCCCCTACCCCTGTTACTCCCGAAAACCTTGCCGGACACTTTGTTTATGGTATAAACCAAACACACGTTGAGCATCTTATTTCCAATGGTAAGCTAATCCTTAAAAACCGGAAGGTAGTAACCGTTGACGAAGAGTCCATTCTAAAAGAATCTCAAAAATTGGCCTTGGCTTTGTGGGAAAGAATGAGAGGGGAAGGGTAAATAATAAAAGGTTCAAG
Organism: Bacteroidales bacterium Bact_07; assembly: GCA_001603415.1. Classification (GTDB taxonomy): domain Bacteria; phylum Bacteroidota; class Bacteroidia; order Bacteroidales; family Tenuifilaceae; genus Tenuifilum. The sequence continues at coordinate 6,777 of LUYY01000020.1, forward strand.
GTTTAAGAGTTAGTCCCGCATTAGCGGGATTCAAAATTCAAGATTCAAGATTCAACTTTAGACTTTCTGATTTCTGATTCCTTTTAGCTGATTCCGGGTTTGATTACGGAACAAAAAATTTATGCATATCTTTGTTCTTTAAATTAAAAGCACAGATGAGTTCACAGGTATTAGAATGGATTGGATATAGCGCATCGGTTATCATTGCGCTATCGATGACAATGAGTTCGATAGTCAAATTCCGTTGGATAAACCTAACGGGAGCGTTAATGTTTTCAATTTATGGATTTTTGATTGGTGCTTGGCCCGTGGGCATACTTAACGGTTTTATAGTGCTCACCGATGCTTACTACCTATTTCAAATCTATTCAAAGAAAGATGTGTTTGAGATACTGGAGGTTCGCCCCGAGAACCGTTACCTGATGCGTTTCCTCGATTTTCACCAAAAAGATATTCATAGGTTCTTCCCCAGATTCTCCTATAATCCTAACGAAAATACCGTTAGCTTTTTAATATTACGCAACATGGCTGTTGCAGGCGTATTCATAGCCCAGCGTAACGAATCGAAAGCCCTTGAGGTAGAACTTGATTATGTTTTACCGGAATACCGCGACTTTAAAAATGGACGATTTGTTTACTACTGGCTTAGCCAAAAATTTGCGGAAGGTGGATATACAAGGGTTTGGGCAAAAGCCTGCAATAAGAGCCATAGGAAATACTTACTGCATTTGGGCTTTACCGAATCGGGTGGCGAACATTTTCTGAAAATATTGGAATAATTCCATTAGAGTTGAGCATACTAATTCAAAACGGCAGGATTATTACCTCGGTTGGCGAGCAGAATGCTGACTTACTGGTTGTTGACGATAAAATAAGCGCCATTGGGAGCAATTTAGAGGTAAAAGCCGATATCACTATCGATGCAAGCGGTATGCTTGTAATGCCCGGTGGTGTCGACCCCCATGTTCATTTACACCTACCCACACCAGCAGGCTATTCGGCGGACGATTTCGTTTCGGGCAGCATTGCTGCCCTTATGGGCGGAACAACCACCATTATCGATTTTGTAACCCCAATCCGCGGACAATCGATAGTTGATGCACTTAAAGCGCGAATCGACGAAGCCGTTAATGCACTTACCGATTACACCTTTCATGTAAGCCCCGTTGAATGGTATAAGGATATGCCCAAGGATATTGAGCATTGCATTGAAATGGGATTCCCTTCCTTCAAAATCTACATGGCTTATAAAAACTCCGTTGGCATCGACGATACCACCCTTTACCATGTGATGCATACCGTAGCCAAGAATGGCGGTTTAGTAACCGCCCACTGCGAGTTAGGTGATGATATTGAAACACTAAGAGACTTTTACGTTGGACAAGGGCTATCTACTCCAAAGTATCACATGCTTTCGCGCCCACCGCGATTCGAGGCTTTAGCCGTTAAGCGTGCCATCGACCTTGCCGACCAAACCCAATGCCCCCTATACATTGTTCACGTTTCGGCTGCTGAATCGGTTAAACATATTATTCAAGCCCAAAAAAGTGGCCAACCGCTTTATGCCGAAACCTGCCCGCAATACCTCTTGCTCGATGAAAGCCTTTACGATAAAGATATTCCCACCGCATTAAAGTACGTTATAAGCCCGCCATTGCGATCGGCTACCGATAGGGAAACCCTATGGAACGCCATAACCAATGGCAATATTCAAACCGTAGGAACCGACCATTGCCCATTTAATCTTGAACAGAAAATGGTAGGCAAGGACGATTTCCGGAAGGTACCAAATGGTGCCGGTGGAATTGAACACAGACTCTCGCTGCTTTACACCTACGGTGTTTTACCCGGTAAGCTAAGCCCAAGCAAGATGGTTGACGTTTTTGCCACTCAACCCGCCAAAATATTTGGCTTATACCCTCAAAAGGGCGAGCTTGGCATTGGATCCGATGCCGACATTGTAATTTGGAACCCCAATGCCAAGGGCACAATCTCAGCCAACAATCACCACTCGAAGGCAGATATCAACATTTACGAAGGGTTCGAAACCATCGGTAATGCTGCATTTGTAATCAAAAATGGTACTATTGCCTTGGAAAATGGGAAGTTTAATACAGCTTTACCTCAGGGTAAACTGATTAAACGCCGACCGGCACGAACAACCAGCCATTACTACAAGAGAATGGATAACCCAGATTCGTATAATTGCGGAAGGACTTGATTATAAATTCCTTATAGCCAAGTAATTAAATACTCGTCAAAATCATCACCATTGGCTTGCTCTTTAACAAGGTTAACCTGAACCCCATAAACCTTGCATTTCCTAACCAAGGTATCGAGCAACCCTACCTGAATATGAGTATTGAAAAATTGTGTTTTACGCATTTGGATTGATTTTTCAGAAAATGCTACTATCTCCCACCCCCTTCGCCTGGGATCATGAACCCCTTTTTGTACCATTTGCACAAGGGCTTTCATCACCTCTAATGGTTTACTTTCAGGGTTTACCATATTGGTATCGATCATCAACTTATAGGTTGACTCGCCAATTCTACGTCCAATTTTGATCAGGTTGAATCGGCCTAATTTCTTTTCAATCCAATTGCATAGCTCAACATAAACCTTGAAAGGAATTTTACTGTTTGGCTTTGATAAATCGTAATCCTTTACTATTTCAAATAGTTCGGGATAATCGCTTTTTTTATCTTGGTAACAGTTAATGATATCACTGATAGCCCATGCATCAATTGATATCTCTTCCACCAAATCTTTCATTACTCTTACTTTTAGATTTTAGTCCTTTAAAATTACAATACTATATAATTACATATCAATGTTTGATTATTACTTTAGAAAAAATGAATATTATTTTTAATGTTCATGGAATTATTATATGATATATGGAATAATATCAAATGATAATAGATTGAATCACCTGTACTGAAAAGCAGAACAGGTAGTTCAGGAGAATGGTTGTCGTAAGGGCTATCGTTAGCTAAACGTGATTGAACAGATATTCCTAAAACAATACCAGCACCGCTAGGGTGCTGATATCATTATTAAAATGGGATTAAGATGTTATAATACCCTTGGGGTTTTCCTATCAACAAGCCTCCTTAATACCTCAGATGGATTTTGGAAACGGTTAGTTAGCATCATGGCAGAAATAATATATGGTTTGTAGCCGGCCTCCAGGTAGGTTTTAATGCGGTAACGCTCAAAGGTTTCCTTACTAACCTCACCTTGAACGCACGACTCGCCCGATATGTCGGCAGGCAGGCAATGCATGTAGAGGGCATCGGCATTTTTGGTTACCTTGCGAACCTGTTCATTGTATTCCCAGTCCTTATACTTTGCGTTATTGGCTAAGCAAACCTGTTCCAGCTCTTTTAATCCATTCTTATCGGCATTCATTAGCAGCTGGGTTCGTTGCTGCATAATATGGAAGGGAGCCCAGCTCTTTGGGTAAACAATATCGGCATCGCGCATGGCCTCGGTCATGCTGTGGCTCACCTTAAAACTTCCGCCACTCTGAGTGGCATTCTTACGGGCAATATCAACTATTTCAGGTATAAGGTCGTAGCCTTCAGGGTAGGCTAACTCCACATTCATGCCAAAGCGAGTCATCAGGGCTATAATACCCTGCGGAACCGATAATGGTTTGCCGTAGCTTGGGGAGTATGCCCAGCTCATCACTATTTTTTTGCCACGCAAGGCTTCCAATGAGCCGTATTCGTTAATAAGGTGAAGCAAATCGGCCATTGACTGGGTTGGGTGATCCATATCGCATTGCAGGTTCACAATACCAGGCCTAACGGGCAATACACCCTTAGCAAATCCTTCATCGAGAGCTTCGCCAACCTGGCGCATATACTTGTTCCCTTCACCCAGAAACATATCGTCGCGAATACCAATAAAATCGGATAGGAACGAAATCATATTGGCCGTTTCGCGCACGGTTTCACCATGTGAAATCTGCGATTTCTCTTCGTCCAACTCCTGAACAGCAAGTCCCAGCAGGTTAGCAGCCGAAGCAAATGAAAAACGAGTTCTTGTGGACTTATCCCTAAAGTTTGAAATAGCCAGGCCTGAATCGAATATGCGGGGCGAGATGTTTTCCTTACGCATCTCTTTAAGAATGGAAGCAACCTGCAGCACAACCTTAAGGTCGTCATCGCTCTTCTCCCATGTGAGTAAAAAATCTTTACCGCTTAGGTCTGATTTGTAGTGATTTAACTCCGCTATCTTCTTGATTAAATCCATATTTCAAGGTTTTTATTCGTTTTTAACTATGTTAGCTAATTAGTCGTTGGTAACAAATTTAAAATTTAAAATGACGGTACAGCTTATTTTGTAAATCAACAATCGAAATACCTGAATCAATGTCGTTTGGATAATAAGTCAGACTTTCCTTTTGTCACCCTGAGTGAAACGAAGGATCTCGATTTATCTATTGTTTTGAGATGTTTCGCTCCGCTCAACATGACCATTAACCTTAACTAAACGACTTTGATACCTGATTCACAATTCAATTAGTGCAAGGCGTTACCTAAATCTCATATGCGAAGGCAGCATAAAAGGCAGCAGCGGCCACCAAATCGCTTATGGGGACTTTCTCGTTAGGGGCATGGGCAAGCACCTCATTGCCAGGACCAAAGCCAATGGTTGGTATCCCATAAGTACCACAGGTCATCACACCATTGGTTGAAAATGTCCACTTATCAACCTTAGGGCTTTTCCTGAAAAGTTTCTGGTAAGTGCTCACGCCTTTCTGCACAATTTCGCTATCCTCGGGCATCTTCCATGTTGGATAGTATTTTTCCATGCCGTATTCCAGACCCGTGTAAGCCTTCTCGCTATAATGTAGCACTTCAACCTTAGCATTCATTCCCTTGATTAACTCTTCTATTTCGGCTACGGCACTATCCTTTGTTTCGCCCCAAGTTAAGCGTCGATCAAGATGAATGCGAGCATAGTCCGATACAGCGCAAAGCGAAGGGCTACCAGACACAAACTCGGTTACAGTAACACTACCTTTCCCCAGAAACTCATCGTATTTAAGTCGATTGTTAAGCTTTTCAACCTCAAGGGCTACCTTTGAAGCCATGTAAATGGCATTTTTGCCCCTTTCGGGTGCCGAACCGTGAGCCGAAACGCCATAAAAGTGCACCTGCATCTCCATGCGGCCGCGGTGACCACGGTAAATATTCAGGTTTGTTGGTTCGGTGCTTATCACAAAATCGGGTCGTATTTTATCCTCTTCCACTATATACTTCCAGCAAAGCCCGTCGCAATCCTCCTCCATTACACTGCCCACAAAGTAAATGGTTAGGTCGCGGTTAAAGCCAAGTTCTTTGAGTATTCGGCCGGCAGTAACAAAGGCAGCAGGCCCACCCTCCTGGTCAACCGAACCACGACCATGCACAAAACCATCGCGTATTTCACCTCCCAATGGATCGAATTCCCAGTTTTCCAGGTTACCTAAATCAACGGTATCCATATGGCCATCAATGGCAAGAATGCGTTTGCCTTTGCCTATTCGGCCAATCACATTTCCAAGCCCATCGATAAAAACCTCATCGAAACCAGCCTCCTCCATTTGCCTCTTTAACTCTAACTGAACATCGCGCTCCTGTGCGCTTAGCGACTTTATTTGAACCAAACGCGAAAGGTTCTTTGCGGTGTAATCGGCATACTTTTCCGATAAATCTTTTATCTTACCATATACTTCGCTCATAATTGATGAATTTTAATACTCAAAATTATTTCTATTTCCACACATTGACACTCTAAACATGGTATATTTTTATATATCATTATAAATATAGATATTTATCCTATATATTTAAATGTTTTTATATTTTTCATCTACATATAAATTGATATGGAAGATATTGTAATATTAAACAAAATGGTTTGTGATTATCTTTATAAATTTACCCAAAAATCGCGATGTATATGATATGGGAATTCATAAACGAAAAGATTAGGCAAAATATTGATGTATATCTGATTACTGTAGCCGAGACCATTGGAAGCAGTCCCGGGAAAGTAGGTTTTAAAATGGCTGTGGCAGCCGATGGCAGCCTATATGGCTCAATTGGTGGGGGAATCATGGAATACCAACTGGTAGAACTTGCGCGAAAGGAGTTAAAATCCAAATCTGGCATAAGCTTCATAAAACGACAGGTGCATTCACATGATGCCGAAAAGGACAAATCGGGGATGATATGCTCTGGCGAGCAAACCCAAATTTTCAACTTCTTATCCAAGGCTAATGTTGATGATGTAAAAAATATCATTGAACTCATTGAAAATAATAAACCTGGCAAAATAATACTTACAAATACTGGGATAGATATCTATACGGGCGAATCCCATTTAAACGCAATCGATATTGAGTTCCAAAAGAACGATAACGCTTTCCGATACAGTGAGCCCATCGGAATTAAGGATACCGTTTATATTTTTGGTGCCGGACATATTAGCGTTCCGCTTTCACAAATACTCAATCTGCTCGACTTTAGGGTGGAAGTATTTGACAACCGACCCGGTTTAAGCACCTTTGAAAGCAACATCTGGGCCCATAAGAAACAGATTGCCGATTACAAGCAGGTATCGAGCCTTGTCCCAGAAAACAACAGAAGTTACGTTGTAATTATGACCTTTGGGCATAAGTTCGACGAGATTGTTTTGAAGCAACTCATCAACAAGAAAGTGAAATACATAGGAATGATAGGGAGCAAAAGCAAGGTGAAAACCATCTTCGATAGTCTTATGGCCGAAGGCTATAGCAAAGAGAATGTTGAAAGGGTTTGCTCACCCATTGGATTACCCATTGGCGGACAAACCCCTGCTGAAATTGCCGTAAGTATAGCTGCACAAATAGTTGAATGGCGCAATAAACGGTAGATTTACTGTTCAATAATGGTAGCGCCAACCAGGGTTTTAATCTTTTTCTGTTCGGGATTTCCGGTATAGGTCAAACTGCCCCCGGTGCTAACGTTAGCATCAATAAGCGTTGATGCATAAACCTTAGCAGTTGCCCCTGTATTTACCTTAACATACGTTTGGGGTGATATCAAATCAATTGCCGACAGGATACCTCCTGTGTTCACTTTGACCTCATAGCTGCTTACACTACCTCTTAGGCGAACGGTTGAGCCCTGCCCTACCGTAATATCGGCTGTTTGGGCAATTAACGCACCATCAAACTCGGAGCTGGTATTCACGTTGATGGAAACCTTTTCAGCCTTAAGGGTATCCTGAAAGCTAACCGATGCCGCTGCCGAAACCGATATATCTCTTAACTCATTATAGGTGATATAAACGCTTGCGCTTACCCTGTCGTATAGCTTACCTTTAAGTTTTACCTCAAGCGTTTTTCCAATAACATTTATTGCAATGTCCGACGCAGGAATGCCTTGTGTTTCAACTTTGGCACTAAGGGAATCACCTTTTACAAGGAATACCTTAAACTCGCCCCAAACCCGAAGTTTATCGAATTCGTTGAGCGTGTAAACTGCCGTTTGCTGGGCAAAACCACTAATTGATACAAGGGCTAAACACAATACTGAAATAACTCTTTTCATTGTTTGTCACTTTAAACATTTACGTCAAAAATAGCTATCAAAAGCCATTCCAAATAATAATTAACCTTTTTTATTGCTCGAACAAAAAGCCACATTATATTGTTTTTACTGAAACGAATATCAAATGATACGATACATCACAATTTTAGCAGCAATAATATCAATTAACGCTTGCGCTCAAAACACAAAGGATAGCACTATGAAAAACGATGATTTACGGAATAAATTAACCGATATGCAGTTTTATGTAACCCAGCAAAAGGGAACCGAACGCCCCTTTACCGGCGAGTACTGGAACCACTTTGAGCCAGGTACTTATGTTTGCGTTTGCTGTGGGGCAGAATTGTTCCAAAGCGACACCAAATTCCACTCGAGTTGCGGATGGCCAAGTTTTTTCGATAGTAAGTTTGTTGACAACATTAAATTCCAGAAAGATTTAAGCCATGGAATGATTCGAACCGAAGTGCTTTGTAAAAAGTGCGGGGCACACCTTGGGCATGTGTTTAACGATGGCCCAGAGCCTACCGGAATAAGATATTGTATCAACTCAGCTTCGCTAAAATTCATACCAAACAAAAAGGAATAGTCAATGGGTAGTACTACAAAATACATGGCAATGTTTCCGCTACAGGTGTTTCTCCTGCCGGGCGAAGAAATTCCTTTGCGAATTTTTGAACCCCGGTACAAGCAACTCATTAACGAATGCCATGAAACAGGCGAAACCTTTGGCATACCATACATTAGTAACGATGATATTAAACCCTACGGTAGCGAGGTTGAGCTGGTTAACATCGTAGCCAAAAACAGCTTAGGCGAAATGGTTATACTCATTAAAGCGATTGCAAACTTTCACCTACTTAATTTCAAGGAAAAGTTACCCAACAAGCTTTATGGTGGTGGAATAATTGAGTATATCGACGATAGGTTCACCACCACCAACCCCGAACTGGTGGTACTGGTAAAAAAATTAAACCTAAATCTCGATCCCGTTATGGGTTCGCTAATCACTGGGG
>LUYY01000188.1 GCA_001603415.1 Bacteroidales bacterium Bact_07
CACCTAACCATAATTTATACGTAAAAAAATCTTTTTGGACAATTATTCCGAAAGCCTTTTTGCAAAAAGCTAATTCAACCTAAAACTTAATTCTTGCAAGTCGCGGCTGTTGCCACCTACAAACACTTTGAATTCGCCGGGCTCAGGCTTAAATTCCATAGTGCGTGTATAAAAAGCCAGGTCGCTTGCAGTAAGTTTAAACTCAACCCTAACGGTTTCGCCTTTTTTAATGAAAACTTTCTCAAAACCTTTCAATTCCTTAACCGGACGGGTAACCGAACCAACCAGATCGCGGGTGTATAGCTGTACAACCTCCTCGCCATCGTACTTGCCGGTGTTTGTAACGTCAACCCATACCTTAAGGGTGTCGTTCATGCCAATTTCATTGGCACTGATACCAAAGTTGCTGTAATCGAAAGTGGTGTAGCTAAGACCATAGCCGAATGGGTAAAGTGGGGTGTTTGGGCTGTCGATGTACTTGGATGTGTAACGCTCAGTATCAACCCTTGGCCTTCCGGTATTTTTATGGTAGTAGAACAAGGGAATTTGTCCAACATTGCGGGGGAAGGTCATGGGCAGTTTACCCGATGGGTTGTAATCGCCAAAGAGCACATCAGCCACAGCAGGGCCTCCCATTGTTCCGGGCAACCAGGCTTCGAGTATGGCAGGAACGGCACTGTCCATCCACTCAATGGTTAACGGACGACCATTCATGAGAACCACAACCATGGGTTTCTTAAGTTCGTTAAGCGCTAAAACCAGTTCTTTTTGAACGCCGGGTAAATCGAGAAATGCCCGGCTAAGCGCTTCGCCCGACATCATGGCGGCTTCGCCAACTACTACTACCACTGCATCGGCTTTGCGGGCTGTGGCAATAGCTTCGGCAAACCCTGCTTTTGAATCACCTGTTATATCGCAACCCTTTGCGTACAATACCTTTGCATTGGGTAATTTTTCACGAATACCTGTTAGAACCGATACAGCGTCTTTACCTTCGCCACGTGCCGACCATGTTCCGATGATATCGTCGGTATTATCGGCCAGAGGGCCAATTACGGCAACCGATTTGATGCTCTTGCTTAACGGAAGCACTTCGTTATTTTTAAGGAGCACCATCGATTTTCGTGCAACTTCGCGGGCTATCTCAAGATGGCGTGGGTTAAGAATCATTTTCTTTTCACGGATGGTATCGCAGTAACGGTAGGGATCGTCAAAAAGGCCAAGCATAAATTTAATGCGAAGAATACGTCTAACGGCATCGTCAATTTGTTTTTCGGTAATCTTGCCGTCGGCAAGCAACTTTTTAAGTTGCGGTACGTAAACGTGGCCCTCCATATCCATATCGATACCTGCATTCATGGCCAAGTCAGCAGCATGGTAATCATTTTCGGCAAAGCCATGAACCAGCATTTCGCGAATTGAACCCCAGTCCGAAACGACAAAACCGTTAAATTGCCATTCATCTTTAAGAACTCCTTTAACCATTTCCCTGTTGCCGGTTACTGGAATGCCATTCAGTTCGTTGAACGACGACATAAAAGTGCCAACGCCAGCATCAACTGCAGCCTTGAATGGGGGTAGGTAAACTTCGCGCAGAGTTCTCTCTGAAATATCCACCGTATTGTAGTCGCGGCCACCCATTGCTGCACCATAGGCAACAAAGTGTTTGGCACAGGCCACAATGGTGTTAGGTTCAGCCAACGATGTGCCTTGAAATCCCTTAACTCGAGCCTTTGCTACCAGAGAACCGTAGTAGGGGTCTTCGCCAGCACCTTCCATTACCCTTCCCCAACGAGGGTCACGGGCAATGTCAACCATTGGTGCAAAAGTCCAGTGCTGTCCTGCTGCAGAGGCCTCGATGGCTGCAATACGAGCCGATTTTTCAATGGCATCCAAATCCCAACTGGCTGCTTCGCCAAGCGGGATGGGAAAAATGGTTTTGTAGCCATGAATCACATCGTAGCCAAAGATAAGGGGTATGCCTAAACGGCTCTCCTCAACTGCTATTTTCTGAACCTTGTAGGTATAAGCTGCACCATTAACGTTGAGCATGCTACCCACTTCGCCCTTTCTGATAGCATCCTGGTACTGCGTGGCAAACGTAATGGGCCCGGTAGTTTCACCATCACCGGTTAGCTGGTTCAGCTGGCCAATCTTTTCGTCAATTGTCATTAGCTTTAGAACTGAATCAACCTTATGTTCTATTACCGGATTGGTGCAAAGTTTATCACCCGAATGGTCCATTGCAGTCTTATTCCCACTACACGACCACGAGGCCAACGCTACAGCTGCTACTATTAATTTCAATCTCATTATTACGCGGTTTTCGGGTTAAAACAGGGTAACCCGTTAGGGTTACCCTGTGCATAGTAGTTTTTACTTAAGCCCTTCAACATGCGGGCCAGCCAGATCGTCGAGATGTACCGAGAAGGTACCACCATTATTGCCAGGATTGATCATGATGCGAACCACGTTGTAGAAGTCCTTGTTAAATCTTGGGTCAGTAGTTACATCACTTGTGTAAATATCGCCTGTCCAATTCCAACCAGCCCCAACTCCGGCAAAGTTAAATTCGGCAATTTCCCACTTATTGTCATTCTGAATGGTGTAAATCAAATCGGCAGTTCCAGTTTGCCATGCATTTCCACCACGGTCGGTATTTTCGAGTTTTAGAAGTACTTGGTCGCCAGCTTTGCCATAAACCAAAACCTTAAATACGGTTTGTTTGGTTAGGTCAAAGCGGTAGCCATCGGGTAAGCGGGTGTATGCATTAGCCCACTGTGCGTTGTACTTAGTAAACAGAGCGCAATGAGCACTGCGGTTTGGATACATGCTGTTGTCCGGGTTGTTGACAATCTGAAGGGTGGCTCCCCCATCGGACTGATCAACCTGCATGGGAACCAGTGTGGTTTCGCCAAAGTCGTTGTACATCACCATGGCATCCAGTAAGTACTCCTGGTATGAAGGATGGTTGGCCACTACATTCACAGTGTACTCCTTGGCAAACTCTTGGTTATTGGCAATTACGGTAACCTTGGTTTTGTAGTTGCCCTTTCGCATGTAGGTATGATTAACAACTTCAGCACCATTGGTTGTTTCGTAATTAGTGCCATCGCCAAAATCGTATTTAATTTTTGAAATGGTAAATGATTCAGGTACTTGTAAATCTTCAAGTGTAAAGGAGTACTCGTTGGGGTTTGCAGTTGCTGCAACTGCTAAGTTGTAGGTAACTGTTGGACGTATATATCCTTTAGGAATTAACTTGTGGTAGCGAGCAGCTCCACCTACAGTCCGAAGGTGGAAGAAGTTTTCGTTCCACTCAAGCACTTCGTATTTGCGGGGATTACCATCGTCGTATGAAATATTACCGGATTGACTCGAAATTTGAATGTAGTATTTTCCGTTTTCCTCGCTAATTGACCAGGTAAGTTCACCACGGGCAGCATCGTTAGTATTCATGTCGATATCGTAGGCATCGTTCCAGATTGCCGATGTGTAGTATCCCCCTGCTATACCATCCTCGTCGGCATTGCCGTCGTGGTTCACATGGGTTTTGCCATGGGTATCGATTTTGTAGGTAAAACCAACAAGCTTAAAGGTAAATTCATCGTCGTATAGGAAGTGCCCCGATTTTGCGAGGGGAGCAGCAGCCCACCAAACAGGTGAATAGGAATCGGCCGGACCAACCCCCAGGTGTGCTTCCGAAAGGCTGTCGATAACCCAGGTTTTTCCATTTGTTGCATCAACACCGCCCGTTAGGGCTGTAATGATTGGGCTTTCCAGATACGACCAGTCGGTTTCGGTCTGCACAAACTCTTTTGTTTTAGATGTGCTACCACCCGAAGCATAAAGGGTAAGGGTGATGTTATAGGTTTTAGCAAGTGGGTAGTATGCAGTAACTGAATTGCCAACGGCCTTAATACCATTGCCAAGATCCCAGTTTGCAATACCCTTTACAGAGGATGTATTGGTAATTACAAAATGGAATGCATCTTCACCTTGTGTAACAGTAAAATCCAGTTGATCAACGGAAGGAGCATTCCCAATATTTGGTTTATCCAGTTCCATGGGCTCGCAACCAAACCAGGTAAGCCCAATAAGAACCAGAGCTGAGAGTATGATGTGTCGTTTATTCATAGTTCTTCTTAATTTTTAGTAACCAGCATTTTGTTTTAGTTTATTTCCCGAAAGGGTTATTTCGGTTTGCGGAATTGGCAGCAAACCTAGTGTTGCCGAATTGAAAGTTTCGTCAAGCGGGCTATTACCAGCAGCAGCGTTAATCTTTGTTTCAGTGTAGGTTAATCCCCTGCGGAGCAAATCCCAGTAACGTAAACCTTCGCCTGCAAACTCTACTCTGCGCTCATGGTAAATGAGGTCAAGTCCAGCCTCATCGTTTGTTAATGTGGGTGCAACATGCGAATTGCCAAAAGCGCGTTTACGAACACGGCTATAGTAATCCTGAGCTTTGGTCAGATTATTGTCGAGATAAAGTTCGGCACCCATAAGTAAAACATCGGCAAAGCGGATAACGGGACGGTTGTAAGGCCAGTTCAATGGGTCGTTAGTAGCAGGCCTGTCGGCTTTACGGGGATAAAACTTCTTAAATGCATAGCCGGTGTGCTGGTAGCAATTTTCGGGTTTGTAAACCAATCCTTCGGCTGTAGCATCGAGTATCGATACCGAGTAACGTGGGTCGCCTGGTTCAAATTCATCGGCAAGCGATTTGCTGGCAGGCTGAAAACTCCATCCCGATTCGTAAATTGTGCTTTCAACACCACGGAAACCGGTCATAACTACAGCCCAGTTCCCTTCAGTTCCGTTACGCCATCCCCAGTCGCCCCAGTCGGCTTTTTGGGTATGCTGAATCTCAAATATCGATTCAATGTTGTTTTCGTTAGCCACGCCCCATAGGTCTGCATAGTTAGCAACTAGCCCATGGCCACTGTTTTCAACAATGTCATCAATAATTGTTTCAATAACAGTTTCGGATATAGTAATGTCATCGGCCATTAAATCGGTTGTAATGCCTAAAACGCCTTTCCCATATCCTTTATGGAACAGGTAAACCCTTGCCAGCAATGCTCCTGCAGCCCATTTCGATGCTCTACCCTTTTCTGCTGCAGTGATGGTTGCAGGAAGATTTTGGTAAGCATAGTACAAATCGCTGGCAATTTGGTTGTAAACATCCGCAGGGTTTGCAGCGGCTTGCTGGTATTCCGATGGTGCAAGAGGTTTAAGTATAAGGGGAACATTGCCGTAGAACTGAACCAACTCAAAATAGAAATATGCCCTTAAAAAACGAGCTTCAGCTGTAAGACGGGTTTTTAGACCTTCGGTTTTGAAATCAACACCATCTACCTTTGAAAGGAACAGATTGGCCCGGTAAATGCCCGAGAATCTATCTTTCCAAATTCCAAGGGGCTCCTCATCGTTTGTGTAGTTTGAGAACTTACCCATACGAACTAAGCCTGGCCTATCACCAGGGCCTGAACCACCGGCAAAGGCATCGTCCGATAGAATATTACTTACAAGATCCCATGGATGATAACCTCCACCGCACTGCCATTGCAGTACATCGTAGATTGAAACAACTGCTTCAAAAGCGTCTTTCTCGGTTTTATAGAAGTTATCCTCAACCCTGTCGGTAAGAGGTTGCAACTCCAGAAAATCCTTTGTACAGGCAACAATACCAAGCGCCATGAAAAGGATTATTGATATATTTTTAATTTTTCTCATATTCATTTAGCTGATTTAGATTAGAAACTCAGGTTTACACCAAATAGGAAAGTCCTTGGTTGTGGGTAAATATTACGGTCGATACCAACATCAAGCGACCACTTAGCTCCAATTTCGGGGTCAAATCCTGAATACTTGGTAAAGGTCAACAGGTTAACTGCCGAAACATACAGGCGCAGTTTCGATATCTTTACCTTTTGGCTGTATTTTTCGGGAAGAGTGTAACCAAGAGTTACATTCTTTAGGCGGAAGTATGATCCATCTTCAACGTAGAAGTCAGAAACCTTAAAGTAGTTTTGGTTAGGGTCGTTGATGGTTACCCGTGGGTGAGTATTGCTTGTTCCTTCTCCTGTCCAACGTTCAAGAACCGAAGCATCCCAGTTTGACATGGGGAGGTCGTAACGACGGGTACCCTTGAAGATTTCCTGACCAAATGCACCGTACCAGAACATGTTAAAGTCGAAGTTCTTGTAGTTTAAACCCAGGTTGAAGCCAAGCGTGAAATCGGGGTAAGGATTACCAATTTGTGTGCGGTCCTGATCATCTATCTTGCCATCATCGTTCTTATCAACCCAAATCAAATCGCCAGGCTTGGCATTGGGCTGAATAACTGTACCATCACTCGATTTGTAATCTTGAATCTGTTGTTAATTTTGGAAAACGCCTGCAGTCTTATAACCCCAGAAATAGGCAATTGGGTAACCTACTTCCATCATACAGATGTTATACATACCAACTGCAAGGCCTGCACCATAGATTCTTCCTTCACTGTTGTTGATTGAGGTAACCTCGTTCTTGTTGTATGCACCTGAAAGGTTGGCGTTAATGCTTAAATCGTTTATAAGAGTCTTATAACCAAGTTCCAGCTCTATACCCTTATTGCTAACTGAACCACCGTTTACTGTGGGTGCTCCGTTGCCAATGTAACCAGGTATTGGGGCTACAACTAAAAGGTCCTTGGTTTTCTTATTGTAAAGGTCGAGGGTTACACTTAGCTTATCGGATAGGAAGCGGGCATCAACACCTATGTTGGTTTGTTCCGAGGTTTCCCACTTAAGGTCGGGGTTCGAAATGCCAACCGGGTTGGATCCTAAGGTAATTGTTTCGTCGGTTCCAAAGGTGTACTTACTACCCGAACCTATTAGCGAGGTGTACCTGAAAGCACCAATAGCTTCATTACCATTGCGGCCCCAGCCAAAACGCAGCTTTAAGAATGAAAGTGGGGTAAAGCCTTGTAGAAATTCTTCCTTGGACATTAACCATCCGGCCGAGAAAGCAGGGAAGTAACCAAATCGGTTATTTGATCCAAAGTTTGAGGAACCATCGGCTCTTAAAACGCCTTCGAATACGTATTTCCCTGCAAAGTCGTAGTTAACACGGCCAAAATATGAGAGTAAAGCGTGCTCATCGGCACCACCCCATGAACGGTAACTGTCCTCATCGGTGCCGTTATTTATCCAGGCATGCTCAAAATCGTTAAATATCAAATTGTTTTTCTTGCCACCAATGTATTCATGGTAATACTTATTAGCGGTCATACCCACCATGGCAGCAAAACTATGTTCACCAACCGATTTTGAATAGGTAAGGGTGTTTTCACTCTGCCAGGTAAACCATTTGTTAACAGTTCCCGATGCTTCCGAAGTGGTAGCTTTAACAATATCGCTAAGGAAGTAAACCGGAACAAATGAGCGGCTGGAACCATTGGCGTAATCAACGCTAAAACTGGTTTTTGCCTTTAAACCCTTAATAATTTCGAGTTCACCCCAAACGTTTCCTACCAATTTGTTTTCCGAATAGTTTGAGTTGAGAACGCTAAGGTAGGCAACAGGGTTTACAACTTCTTGGGTGGCATAGTTTGAGATACCCCAAGTGCCATCAGGGTTCTTAACAGGTGTGATTGGGTCCATATTAACCGCCTTGGCAAGGGGACCACCAAATTCGGCATTGGGGTCAATACCACGGGTTACCTTATTGGTATAAGCCAAATTGTTACCCATACTAAACTTTCCGAACTTGTGGGTGGAGTTTAGTCGGTAGGTGTAACGCTCGTAGTTCGATTTACCCTTGGCTACAATACCATCCTGATAGGTGTATGAAAGCGATGAAAGGAACGTTGAATTTTCGTTACCACCGCTAACCGAGAACTGGTGATTGTAGGTAGGAGCATTCTTGTAGAAAATTTCGTCTTGCCAGTCGGTTCCGTTGCCTACTGAATTTACAAGTGCATCCACATCGGTGAATGGAATGGGGCGGTTATCATTAGCGTAGCTCTCGTTCATGATAATGGCATATTCCTTGGCATTCAAGAGCGATACCTTGCGCCATGCATTCTGATATCCCATTGAGTAGTCGTAGTTAACCGAGAACTTGCCTTTTTGGCCTTGTTTGGTGGTGATAAGAACAACGCCGTTGGCACCACGTGCCCCATAAATAGCCGATGCCGAAGCGTCCTTTAAAATTTCAACCGATTGGATATCGTTGGGGTTTAGGTAATCGATACCGCCAACAGGCATTCCATCTACAATATATAAGGGGTCGGATGTGCCGTTGGTTCCAACACCACGGATACGAACAGTGAAACCTTCGCCGGGTTGCCCTGAGTTGGCAATTACTTGAACACCAGCGGTTCTACCCTGAAGAGCTTGTTCTACACGGGTCGGCGCTGCTTTTTCGATATCATCGCTCGATACCTTTGATACCGATGATGATACTAAGCTTTTCTTTTGCACGCCATAACCAACCACAACGAGCTCTTCAATCATCATGGATGATTCCTTCATTACAACGTTAATTTGAGTTCTTCCACCAACGGGAACCTCCTGGGTTTCCATACCCACAAACGAGAACTCTAACGTTTGATTCGGGAGCACACTGATGGTGTATTTCCCATTAACATCTGTAACAACACCCTTTGAAGGGTTTTCCTTTACCACGATGGTTACCCCCGGTAGGGTCGTCCCATCGCTCGATGTGACAGTACCGCTCACATTAATTTCTTGGGCGAGCAGGCTACCGCACCAAAGGATTAAACTAATTACTCCGAAGATTTTTTTCATACTTATTTAGGTTTAGAAATTGGTTTTCGGTGTGCAAGCTAAATTCTTTTAAAAGGCTTTACAACTTTATTGGGGCTTCATGGATTGCACAACCCAATTTCAACTCTTTCTCATCATTCGAAAACGTTTTCGGAGCGCTACAACAAAAGTACATCAAGAAACTGTCTAAAAATTGTTAAAAAATTAATAATC
>LUYY01000189.1 GCA_001603415.1 Bacteroidales bacterium Bact_07
ACGGCGGGGTTAATTTGTTTGAATTCTTTTATAACCTCGTAACCTGATATATCAGGTAGCTTAATATCCATAAGTACAGCATCGTAAGATGAGTTTTGCTTAAAATGTTCAATTGCGCTGCTACCGGTAGTCTCTATATGATATTTAACATTAAGTCCACTAAAAAGCTCTTTGAAGTAGGCAACGTTGAAAGCATCGTCCTCAACAACTAAAAGGGTAAAATTCTGAAGCCCTTCATAATTTACAACCTCAGGTTCAACTACCTCAAGCTTGTTAACGGGCTTGTATGGGATAGAGAAGTAAAAGGTGGTTCCACTGTCAACCTTCGATTCAAGCCAAATTTTGCCGTTAAGCAGGTTAACCAAACTTTGAACAATGGTAAGCCCAAGACCAAGCCCATCGTATATCACCCCCATGGGGCTAAACTTTTGGAAACGTTCAAAAATTTTGTCCTGCATTTCAGGTTGAATGCCTATCCCAGTATCGGTTACCCTGAATACTATAGATCCGTTGGCTAGCTCATGGAATCCAAACTCAATGTAACCGCTATGGGTAAATTTTAGGGCGTTATGGATAAGGTTAACAAACACCTGGCGTAGCTTTGACTCATCGCTTTCAACCAGGTTCGAAACGCTTACTGGTAAAGGTAAAAGTTTAAGCTCAACTCCCTCACGCTCCATTCGCTTTTTGTAACCCTCATAGGTTTGAATCAGATCAGTAAAAATAGCGTTCAGATTAATGGGTTTAAATTCCGCTTTCAGCTGCCCCGATTCTATACGAGAGATATCGAGCAGTTCGTTAACAATATCGAGCAAATCGTATGAACGTTGTTTAATAACATTTGTATAGTAATTAATCTTCTCCTCATCGTCGTGGTCGTTTTCAAGAATCTCAGCAAAGCCCACAATGGCATTCATGGGGGTACGTATCTCGTGGCTAATGTTTTGCAGGAAGGCTGTCTTAAGTTTATCGCTTTCCTCGGCCTTTTCCTTAGCGGCAATTAAATCGTTGATAAGTTTTTTCTTTTCGGTGACATCTAATTTAATTGCAAGGTAGTAGGCTGGCTTTCCCAATTCATCGGAAATAGGTAAAATAATGGACTCTTCGTAAAAGATTTCGCCATTCTTTCGCTTATTGACAAATTCTCCACTCCAGGTTTTGCCGGTGGTAATGGTATCCCAAAGCTCAACATAACGCTCCTAGGGGTTTGCCCCGATTGAAGAAAACGCGGATTTTTCCCAAGTACCTCGCTTGGTTCATAGCCGGTAACCCTGGTAAAAGCTGAATTTACATAGACAATTTCAGGCTTAAGAGTGGTGATAAGTACTGAGACAGGGCTCTGCTCAACCGCGGTTGAAAGCAATTTAACCGTATCGGCTTTGCGTTTAAAATCAATTGTTCGGGCTACCTGCTCCGAGAAGTACTCCAGAATATACTGCTCACGTTCGCCAAAAGCTTCGGCATTTGAGTAGTGCTGAACGGCCATAACCCCTAAAACCTTGCCATGAAATTTAAGGGGTACACCCAGCCAAACCTTTGGCTTTGTACCGATAATATCTATCTCGTTCTTGTAAATTAGTTCATCAAAGCAGTGTGGCTGGCACATCAGGGTTTTGCCGGTGCGTAATACATACTCGGTTAGCCCATGTCCGTCCTTTCTTGGTTTTGGGGTTTGATTATCAGCCGAATCAACAAAGTAAGGAAACGAAACCTCTTGCTTTTCTTCATCAAACAGGGCAATGTAAAAGTTATCGATATTGATTAAATCTGAAATGATTTTGTGGATTATGGTAAATATACGGTTTAATGAGAAGCTGGTGCTGGTTAATCGGGCAATATCGTAAACCGACTTTTGCAACGCTTTGTTTATTTCCTCGTCGGTTACATCGCGTAAAACCACCAAAATCGATTTATAATTCTTTTTATACTCGAAAGCCGGAATGTAAACAGCCTCAACCCAACGGTTTACTTCGTTTTCGAAGCTGATTTTTATTCGGCGGTGAATTAAGTCGCCACCTGTGGTGGCATTTTCTAAAATCAGTTTAATACGCTCATCGGGAATAAAGCGGTTGCGTAGTTCAGGCTGCTGCTCGTGCTGTTCCAGGCTATAGCCTAAAATACGCTGTGCTTCCCTATTTATGTAATCAATATAAACCTCAGGTTGCAAAATAACTCGAACTAACCCAAAAGGTAATTCGTTGTATATTTTATTGATATGCGAATGGTAAACATTGGAATCGTTTTGAGGAATAAAATTATGTTGAAACCGCTTGGTAAAAAAGTACTTGAAAAGCGTTGCCTTTAGCCATTGTGTGCTATTGCAGTGGATAACCTCATCGATGTCCATTGACAACAGCTTAGCAATGTCAAGCGTTAGTCCATCGCCATCGAGCAACGCAATGATGCTGGTTTGGGGGCTAAATTCATCTCTCAGAGCAGCTGCCTGTTTTGCTAAGCTATAATCGTTTTCAACAATATGAACCAGGAAAACGCCACCAAAACGGTTGACAAGGACACTTTGTGCATCGGCCAAGGAATGGACATGAATGAAACTGCAATGTGCAAAGGCTTCATGGCTCAGCAAATCCTTAATCAGCTCAGAACAGTTTGTATTTTCTTGGGAATATAGTAGCACCTGCCACGGCTTACTAATGCTTGGTTCCATAAGGGGGGAATATTACCGTTACATGAACTTTTCAATTGCGCTATAAATCTTATCGCTACTCAGGGGTTTTGTAATAAACTCAGAACAACCGGCATTAAAAGCCTCTTCCCTGTCGGCATCGGTAACAAAAGCCGTTTGGGCAATAACCACAGTGTTGGGCAGAAACTCCTTAATTTTACGGGTAGCCTCAAATCCATTCATTCCGGGCATTTTTAGGTCCATCAGTATAAAATCGGGGTTATTGGCGCGAGCCTGCTCTATTGCTTGTTCGCCGTTTATTGCTGTTACAACCTTTGCTTTGGTTTTTGACAGAAAATTCTGAATGATTAATGAGTTGAACTTATCATCCTCAACCACCAGAATGGTTTTATTGCTCCAATCCCTCGTATTTTCCATATCATATTGATTTTAATGTTAAAAAAATCGAATTGCTATTAGCGATGAGTAGTAAACGCAAGGTAAACCCTCGCGGTAAAAACGGTATT
>LUYY01000190.1 GCA_001603415.1 Bacteroidales bacterium Bact_07
TAAAACTTCTGTTTCACAAAATGTTTCAAAATCGGTTTAATCATAAGGTTTGGCAACGCTTGTTATTGTTTCTCTTTTTAAGCTTTACTTTGCAATCAAAGTCGAACAAGTTTAACACAATTACTAATGGCCATAGTTGGAAATAAGCGGGCCGAAGCCCATATTGCCATAATACTTGCAAACATTATGTTTGGGGTAAATTACTCCATAGCCAAGGGTGTGATGCCCAACTACCTGTCGCCAATGGCATTCACCCTGTTGCGCGTGGTTACAGCATCCGCTCTTTTTTGGTTGATATCGAAGGTTGGGTCGGGGAGTGAAAAAATTAGCAAGGCCGATTATCCCCGGTTTATTGCATCGGGGCTATTTGGGATTTCCTTTAATCAGCTTCTGTTTCTGAACGGCTTAAACTATAGCACGCCTATAGAATCGTCTATAATATCAACCTTGAATCCGGCAATGGTAATGCTTATCGCATACTTTGTTTTATCGGAACATATCAATATAATAAAAATAGCTGGATTGATCATTGGGGCGTCGGGTGCACTGGTGCTCATCCTGAGCAAGGGTTCTTTGGCGATTGGTCAGCACCACGCATTGGGCAACTTTATGCTATTTTTGAATACACTCTTTTACGCCTTTTACCTTGTAATTGTTAAACCGCTGATGCTCAAGTATAAGCCCATAACAGTAATGAAAGGTGTTTTTACCGTTGGGTTGATTTCACTAATGCCATTCGGCGTTTACGATTTGGCCTCTACACAATGGGATATCATTCCCCCTATGATTTATGCTTCCATCATTTTTGTTTTACTTGGGCCAACATTTTTAGCGTATTTACTTAACGGTTGGGGGCTACGATACGTTCAGGCCAGTACGGTAAGCATTTACATATACTCTCAACCCGTAATTGCTGCTTTAGTTGCAGTAACAGCCGGCACCGATACGCTCGATACCAAAAAGATAGTTGCTGCAACCCTTGTTTTTACAGGGGTTTACTTAGTAAGCCAGCGACCAGATGGCTGGATGGTAAGGCTAATGGTTCGGATTAGGAATTGGTAATCTTTCGTGCAATCGATTCAAGCAGGTCAACCCCTTCGGTTATTAGGTCATCGGGAAAATCGTAAGTTGGGCTA
This sequence comes from Bacteroidales bacterium Bact_07, assembly GCA_001603415.1. Classification (GTDB taxonomy): domain Bacteria; phylum Bacteroidota; class Bacteroidia; order Bacteroidales; family Tenuifilaceae; genus Tenuifilum. The sequence continues at coordinate 1,137 of LUYY01000190.1, forward strand.
TGGATATCGGGGTGGTTTTCGCCTGCGCCAAGCCCGAAAATTACGGAAGGACATATGCCTGTAAAATGGGCAAAATCCTCGCTCCAACGGTTAGGTTCATTAAGGAAAATAACCTCATTGTTTTGTTCGGTAGCAATTTTTTCAACCATGTGGGTTAGCTGCGGGTCGCAAACCGAAGCGGGGAAATCGTCGGTGAATTCGTTTTCAATGGACAAGCCATGACGGGTAGCAATATTGGCTGACTCCTTGAGTGCTTGTTCCGATAGGAGTTGCATATCGGTATCGTCAAAGGCTCTGAGGGTAGCCATAATTACGGCCGAACCGGCAGAGGTTCCAAAAGCTACTTCGCCTACCTTTACATGGATAAGGGTAACAAGCACAAAATTCTTGTACTTGAAACTGGTTGGCAAGGCAAGGAGGTGTTGTATGATTTGGGCTGTGGCTGCGGCAGGGTTGAGTCCTAACTCAGGGAAGGCTGCATGTGAGTTCCGTCCGGTTAGTTTGATTATCAGCCCTTTTGATGCTGCCGAAAAGGTGTAACGTCCAAGTACAACACTACCTTTTTTATACTTAGGTAGGTTGTGAAGAGCAAAGGCATAGTCGGGGAGGAGGTCTAACTCTCTTAGTCTTTCAATGGATTCCTTTGCCCCAGAACCATTCTCTTCCGATGGTTGGTAAAAAAGAATAACCTTTCCTTTTTGTATGGGATTCTCAAAGAAACGAACAGCCAAGCCCGAAACAATGGCCATGTGCCCATCGTGGCCACAGGTGTGAGATACCCCGGGGGTGTTCGATTTGTATTTCAAATCGGATTGTTCGGTAATGGGAAGAGCATCCATATCGCAACGGAAAAGTACTGTTGGCCCAGGCTCTTTACCCCTGTAAACCACAGCCATACCTTCGCCAGCAATATTTGAGTACAGTTCATGCGGTTGGTAACGGCTAAGAAAGAATCTTATTCGTTTTCCTGTAGCCCTTTCCTGACCTGATAGCTCAGGGTTTCGGTGCAACTCACGCCTAAGTCGGATTAGCTCTTCCATCAATCATGGCATTTTCATCGGTAAAGATAAAAAAAATTAGGATTGCATATAACTTCTTTAATGAGGAACGCAAGTTCCAGATATTATAACAATACAAAAACTAGGAAAGAGATTATACTTAAAAAATATGTAAGTTAAAATATGCAAAAATAAATAATTAAGTATAACAAAAAAAATAAAAATATGAACAAAAAAATTACTTGCTCTGTTTATTAAGCATAACTTTAAAACAAATTGCCATGAAACTAAGAAGTAACTTTTTGACAATTATTGCTACCATTGCAATTGCGTCAGCTTTCACCTTCACATCGTGCGATAGCAACGATGAAGAAGAAAAGCAACAGAACATTGTTCAGTTAGCCTCATCAAACCCTGATTTTTCGATATTGGTATCGGCACTTCAAAAGGCTGAGCTGGTAACAACCTTACAGGGGAATGGCCCATTTACAGTATTTGCTCCAACCAATGCAGCTTTCAATCAGTTATTTTCAACTTTGGGAGTAACAGGTATTAACGATTTAACTAAGGAACAACTAACTCCCATTTTACTTTACCATGTTCTCGGTGCCAAAGTAAAATCAATGGATTTAACTAGTGGTTACGTATCCACATTATCGCCTGGTGTTGGCAATACAAATGCTTCGCTAAGGGTTGATGCTGCAAAGGTTAAATTAAATGGCGATGTTTCAATAACATCGGTCGATTTAGAGGCCACAAACGGTGTAATACATGTTATCAATAAAGTGTTGCTTCCTCCTACCGTTGTAGATATTGCTCTTGCAAATGAGAATTTTAGCATACTTGTATCGGCACTTATAAAAGCTGAATTGGTTGAAACCCTAAAAGGAACTGGCCCTTTTACTGTATTTGCCCCAACTAACGAGGCCTTTAATGCATTATTCGCTGAGCTTGGTGTAACAGGTATCGACCAATTATCTAAAGAGACTTTAACCCCCATACTACTTTACCATGTTGTGTCGGGTAATGTAAGGTCGAATCAACTTTCAACCGGTAATGTGGCTACACTTAACGGTAGCAGCATAAGCGTTAACGTTGGAACTTCGGTAACCTTAAACCAGAACACAACAGTTGTATTGGCCGATGTTCAGGGAACTAATGGCGTTGTTCACGTAATAAATAAGGTTTTATTACCTCCGGGAAATTAAACATTATTAGTCTTTTATTTGAAAGGGTGTTGAAGTATTCAACACCCTTTTTTAATTATTTTTGCCAGGTTAAACCGAGGGATAAGGCAATAGAAACACAAAAAACAGCTGAACAACTTATTTGAATTGACGGATTTGGGTTAAACCATTTAGGTTTTTGGAGTTCATACAAGTGCTTAACTTTAGTAAAATGATTAAAAGTTCACTTAGGATTTACGCTGCAGTGTCGTTGGCCATGGTTTTTTGGTCGCTCTCATTCATTTGGTATAAAGAGGTCTTTGAATTCTATAAGCCCATCACACTAGTTGTAGGGAGGCTTACCATTTCATCTATTTTCCTTTTTGTTACGGTTGGGTTGTTGATGAGGAAGTTAACCAGAGTGAGAATGGGCGATTTAAAATACTTTATGCTCTTGGCCTTTTTTGAGCCATTCCTATACTTTATGGGCGAAAGCTTTGGAATGACTATGGTCTCGTCAACACTGGCAGCAGTAATTATATCGACCATCCCGCTATTTAGCCCCTTAGGGGAGTTTTACATTTATAAAACCCGGGTAACACTAATGAACTTTATTGGAATCCTGGTGTCGGTTGTTGGGGTTGGAATGGTAATATTCCATCAGGGTTTTGGTAAGCTCGAGGCAAATCCGGTTGGCATTGCCCTTATGTTTCTTGCTGTATTTGCCGCCTTAGGGTATTCGCTTACACTAAGGAAGTTAACATCTACCTACAACGTTTTTACCATAATAACCTATCAGAATACCATTGCAGTAATTTACTTTTTGCCGTTATTTTTTATTTTTGAGTTTAACCACTTTGTGAGTGTTGGTGTAACCTTCAAATCGTTGATGCCGTTGATTAAACTTGGTATTTTTGCATCAACCTTTGCCTTTTTACTATTCACCTATTCAGTTAAGCATTTAGGGGTTACCAAGGCAAACTCGTTTGCCAATGCGATACCAGTACTTACGGCAATTTTTGCTTACTTTCTGTTGGGCGAAACCTTAAGCATTATTAAAATAACCGGTATAGCCATCGTGGTATTTGGGCTATTCCTTTCACAAGTGCCAAAGGAACATGCCCGACGAGTTTTTGCATTTATTCCGGTTGGTTTGATAACCCGTGCACGTTTAAGAAAAAACGAGTAGCATAATTGCTACTCGTCGCCAAACTGCATCAGGTAGGATTTGATACATTCGTTCAGGTCGCCATCGAGTATGGCGTTAACATCGGATGTTTCGTATCCCGACCTCAAGTCTTTAACCAGCTTATAGGGGTGCAATACGTAGTTGCGAATTTGTGATCCCCATTCAATCTTTTTCTTTTTCCCTTCAATTTCAGCTTGTATTTCCCTACGTCTACGAAGTTCCAATTCGTAAAGGTGCGATTTTAAAAGTCGTAATGCATTTTCCTTATTCTGGAATTGCGATCGCGACTCGGTATTCTCAATCACAATACCAGTGGGGATATGGTAAAGGCGCACGCCGGTTTCAACTTTGTTAACGTTTTGTCCGCCAGCACCCGATGAGCGGTATGTATCCCATTTAATATCGGCTGGGTTAATGGTGATTTCGATGGTTTCGTCAACGGCAGGGGATACAAAAACTGACGCGAATGAGGTATGCCTGCGGGCATTGCTGTCGAATGGCGAAATTCGTACTAAACGGTGAACCCCGTTTTCACCCTTAAGATATCCGTAAGCCATGTCGCCCACAAATTCCAGAGTGCATGATTTTATTCCGGCCTCCTCGCCATCTTGGACATCAACAACTTTTACCTCGTAGCCATTTCGCTCGCCCCAGCGCATGTACATGCGCATGAGCATGGCTGCCCAGTCCATACTCTCGGTACCTCCTGCCCCGGAGTTGATTTTCATGATTGCCCCCAGCCTATCCTCTTCCTTACGGAGCATATTCTTCAACTCCAAGTCCTCAATGGCCTGTAGGGTTTGTTTATAGTGGGCATCAATTTCATCTTCGGTGGCGGCGCCTTCTTTGGCAAAATCGTACATCACCTGCAAATCGTCGGTGAGGCTGGTTACCTTGTTAAAATTATCAATCCAGGTTTTTATTGATGCTACTTTTTTTAGTTGCTTTTCAGCCTCATCGGGTTTATCCCAAAAGTTGGGGGCTTGTGTTTTTTGCTGCTCCTCTTCGTATTCAATGGTTAGTTTGTCGATGTCAAAGATACCTCCTCAGCGCATCGCGGCGCCTTGTAAGCTCTTTTACTTGTTCAATGGTTATCATTCCCTTTAAAATTTTTGC